>JAYVUQ010000478.1:0-2681 GCA_043787785.1 Bryobacteraceae bacterium | reverse complement strand
GTTCCAGGCGCGATTCGCCGGCCGGGAGCATCGCCACATGAACCTTTTCCGCTTCCACGGTTTCGCGGTGATCGACGCTCATGCCGAGCGTGTCGCGGTAAAAACGCAACGCCTCGTCGATCGACTTCACGGCTATGCCGAGGTGATCAATAGTAAATTTGGTCGAGCCATTCATTGACAATCGAGTACGGATCCCTCTTTCTTGTAGCGACTTCTTCTGCCCCTTGTTCGAGCCTGTCCAGAGGCAATCGCTGCAGCAGACGCGCTGCCAGCATGAGGCGCAACCGTGAAGTCCAAAGAAGCGTGGCCCTCTGCTTACGATTTCCCTGAGATACAAAGGATCGCAAAGCAGACAGGGTCTGCGCAATTCCCTGCCCTTCGGTGGCCACAGCGCGAACGATGGGCGGCACCCAATTATCGGGCCGGTGGGCAAGGGACAACATCATTTGAATCTCTTTTTCAAGGCGGTCAGCGCCGGGCAAATCGCTCTTATTCAGAACGAAGGTGTCAGCAATTTCCAACACCCCGGCTTTGATCGCCTGTATGTCGTCACCCATGCCAGGGACCAGTACGACCGCAGTTGCCTCAGCTAAATTGGCTACTTCCACTTCGTCCTGGCCTACGCCGACTGTCTCGATTAGCACGGTATTGTAACCGGCAGCATCGAATAGAAGCGTTAGATCCATGGTGGCCGAAGCAAGGCCGCCCAACTGCCCGCGCGTTGCCATAGAACGGATAAATACGCCAGGATCGGAATGGTGTTGCTGCATCCGTATGCGGTCGCCAAGGATCGCGCCGCCGGAAAAGGGGCTGGTTGGATCTATAGCGATAACGGCTACAGTACGGCCTTCGCCACGCAGTTGCTGAACCAATGCTGAAACAAACGTACTCTTACCGGCTCCAGGTGGACCGGTTATGCCAAATATTTCAGCTCGACCAGTATGTGGCCACAAAGCGCATAGCAATAGCTCATAAATGTCACTCTCATTTTCAATGAGAGTTGCCGCGCGCGCGATGGCTCGCAGTTGGCCTGCAATAACTGCTGCGGCAAGGACGAGTGTGGGATTGGAGGTGCTCAACTCTTCAATAGCTGCCGGGCGATCACGAGGCGTTGAATTTCGCTGGTGCCCTCTCCAATGGTACACAGCTTCACGTCGCGATAAAACTTCTCCACCGGATAATCTTTAATAAAGCCATAGCCGCCGTGAATTTGCACCGCATCGTCGCAAATGCGCACCGCACGTTCGGAGGCGAACAGCTTCGCCATGGCCGATTCCTTGTTCACCGGTTTGCCCTGATCCTTCAACCAGGCCGCCCGGTAAGTGAGCAACCGCGAGGCTTCGATATCGGTCGCCATGTTAGCAAGCTTATGCTGAATTGCCTGGAATTCGGAAATGGAGCGGCCGAACTGCTTTCGCTGCTTCGAGTATGTGAGCGCCGCTTCATAGGCGCCTTGTGCCGTACCCAATGACAAAGCGGCGATAGAGATGCGACCGCCATCAAGTATGCGAAGGCTATCGACGAAGCCTTCGCCAATCTTGCCGAGCAATTGCGATTCTCGAAGACGGCAATCGCTGAAAATTACTTCGCCGGTATCTGAGGCGCGCATGCCGAGTTTGTTTTCTTTCTTGCCGGGTGCAAATCCGGGCGTACCTTTTTCAATGGCGAAGGCAGAAATGCCGTGATGGGAATCCTTACGATCAGTGACGGCCATGGCGACGCAAACATCGGCGTAGTGGGCGTTAGTGGTAAACGTCTTGGCACCGTTAAGGGTCCACAAGTTGTTTTCCAAAGTAGCGGTGGTGCGCGTGCCTGCGGCGTCGGAACCTGCTTCGGGCTCAGTAAGAGACCAGCAGCCGATCCATTCGCCGCTGGCTAATTTGGGAATGTAGCGCAGCCGCTGCTGGTCATCACCGGCAAGGAAAATATGGTTCGAGCAAAGCGAAATATGCGCGGCAAGAATCAGGCCCACCGAAGGATCGACGCGCGAAAGTTCTTCGATGATGATGGCGTAGTCGACATAGCTGAGGCCCGCGCCGCCAAGTTCTTCTGGAAAGATTGCGCCAAGATAGCCGAGCTTGCCAAGCTGCTTGATAACTTCCAGAGGGAAGGTTTGCGCCTCGTCCCATTCCAGGACGTGCGGCTTGATTTCAGCTTCTGCAAACTCACGAACCTGTTTGCGTAGTTCTATCTGTTCGGGGCTGTAAGAGAACTCCATTGGGAACGCCTATCAATAGCTTACCAACTCATGTGCCTAGGGCTTGGCTTCAATGTATTCCATCCAACCATCCATCATTTCCATTTCACTGGCGGCACCCCAGCGCACGGCCTGCTTCGGATCGGGATTCCATCGATTGTTCGACGAATTATCGAATTCCCCGGTCACTTCAATTCGCGTGCCTTTGGGAATACGAATCGGCTCCTTTGCATGATAGGTAAACTGCCAGTTGAAGTCGTAATCCGGCACATAGAGCAACGTCTCGGAACGGCCATCGGGATAGCGCGCCACATAGCGCATCGCCTTACCGCGCAGGTGCATGTGCGGAGTCAAACTGGTGATGAGCAGGTCTTTGTCAAAGGTGTGGCAACTGGTTACCACGTGATCGGCAGCGCCCGGCGGAATGCGAAACATCTGGTTGGAAACGTAAGAATAATAGAGCACCCGCTGCGGTGGTTTCTTG
>JAYVUQ010000477.1:0-2181 GCA_043787785.1 Bryobacteraceae bacterium | reverse complement strand
GTACTGGCGGCTCTTACGCGCAGGCGAATTTCTCCAACTTGTCCAGCAATTTCGCCGGCCTCAATGTCGTCTTGGCCACTACCGATTCGCGCATCAACGTCGGCTTCTCGAATCTCGTTCCCTTGAGCGCCAACTGCGTCAACCTGCTCGTGGGTGGTGATCGTACCTGCGGCGCTTTCCTCAACAACGGTTTCAATAACGCCCAGGGCCAAGACCGCTCCTTCATGTACGCTTTCAACATCGCCAGCTTCCTCAGCGGCACCACCCAGTCCTTCACCGTCTATCAAATCTTCGGTGACGCCAACTTCAACCTCACCACGGCCCTCAATAGCCTCCCGGCTACTACCTCTTCAGGTGGCGGCGTTCCTGAGCCCGGTTCCTTGCTTCTGATGGGTTCGGCCCTCGTCGGCTTGGGCGTCTTCGCCCGCCGCCGCGCAAAGAACTAGTCCGCTCTCTTCAAATTGAAGCGGCCCAAGTCTCGCGACTTGGGCCGCTTTCTATTTTGTTGCATCCTTACCAAGGGATGAGTATCCTGATGAACGTCATGCTCAGATTTCTCCCTGCGTTCCTGTCCTGTCTTTCTACTCTTGCCCTCGCCCAGTCTGTCGGTAGCACCGCCGCGAATTGGCCCCACTACGGCGGAGGATACCAATTCTGGCGTCACAGCGCCCTCACCCAAATCAACCGCCAGAACGTCAACCAGCTGTCTCCTGTCTGGGCCTTCCAAACCGGCATGAACGAAGGCGGTCTCCAGTCCACCCCCATCGTCATTGATGGGGTCATGTACCTCTCGTCCTCCGGAAATCGCATCTTCGCCATCGACGCCGCCACGGGCCGCGAGATCTGGCACTACTTCTATCAAAATCCCAAGGAAATCGGCGTCATTTATAGCCCCTGGAACCGGGGCGTCGCCGTCGACCAAGGGCGAGTTTTCACCGGCACGCTCGACAATCACGTCGTAGCGCTCGATGCCAAGTCCGGTCGCGAATTGTGGAATGTCGAAGTGGAGCCGCTCGCCAAGTGCGGCTGCAACATTACCGGCGCTCCCCTCGTCGTCAAGGACAAAGTCATCGTCGGTGTCACCGGCGGCGACTCGGCTCATCGTGGCTACCTCAACGCATTCCACGTCAAAACCGGTCGCCTCGCCTGGCGCTTCGAGACCATTCCCGGCCCCGGTGAGCCCGGCCACGAAACCTGGTCCGGCGACTCCTGGAAGTTCGGCGGCGGCGCCACTTGGATGACCGGCTCCTACGACGCCGAACTCAACCAAATCTACTGGGCCGTCGGCAATCCCGCCGCCGACTTCTACGGTGACTCGCGAAAAGGCAAGAACCTCTACACCGACTCTATCGTCTCCCTGGACGCCGACACCGGCAAGCTCAAGTGGTATCACCAACAGATTCCCCATGACGTCTGGGACTGGGACACCGCCTACGAAGCCGTCCTCGTCGATCTGCCCGTCAAAGGCCGCCTCCGCAAGCTTCTCATCAACGTCAACAAAGGCGGTTACACCTTCGTCATCGACCGCACCAATGGCGAGTTCATCTCCGCCTGGCCCGTCGCCCGCAACATCAACTGGGTCAAAGGCATCGACGAGAACGGCACCCTCATCGGGCGTAACGAACCCAAAGTCGGCGTTCCCACCACCATCTGCCCCAGCATCGGAGGCGGCCGCAGTTGGAATCACGCGGCTTACTCGCCCAAAACCAAGTGGTTCTACACCACCGGCATCGAGTGGTGCCAAACAGTCACCGTGCAGTCCGAAGAGCCAAAGGAAGGCCAGAATTTCTTCGGGGGCGTGTTCACTTTGAAGACCACTCCGGACGGCAAGCCCGGCGGCCACCTCGACGCCTACGATCCCGTCACCGGCCAGAAGAAATGGACTTATGAATCCAAATACCCCCTCCTGGCTTCGGTCCTCGCCACCGCCGGAGACCTCATCTTCACCGGTGACCCGGAAGGCCACTTCTTTGCCCTCGACGCCGAAACCGGCAAGAAGCTTTGGAGCTTTCCCACCGGCAGCGGCCATCGCGGCTCCTCCATTAGCTACTCAGTGGGCGGCCGCCAGTACATCGCCACTCCGTCTGGCTGGGGCTCGGCGGTTTCCGGCCTCATGGGCCAACTCTGGCCCGAAGCCGAACAGTTCCGCAATGGCTCTACCTTGTTCGTCTTCGCCCTGCC
>JAYVUQ010000476.1:0-1973 GCA_043787785.1 Bryobacteraceae bacterium | reverse complement strand
GTACACGTCATTCCCCGTCCTCATCCGAGCCTCGAAGACGTCTTGCCCATTGGCAAGGCCAGCACGAAGTAAGCCATGATCCTGGCCCGCGTAGTCGGCACGATCGTCGCGACGCGCAAAGATCCGCGCCTCGAAGGGCAAAAACTGCTGATCGTGAAGCCGGTGTCACCCGAAGGCCATGACGAAGCCGGGTATGTAATCGCCGTCGATACGGTGGGCGCGGGGAATCGCGAGAAGGTGCTGCTGGTAAGTGGCAGTTCGGCTCGTTTGGCCGAAGGCTGCAAAGACAAACCGGTTGACCTCGCCATCGTGGCCATCGTCGATGCCGTCGACCTGGATCGATAAGCAAATGCAACTCGGGCGCGTCATCGGTCGCATTTGGGCCACCATCAAGGATCCGGGCTTACACGCCCAGCGCCTGCTGGTGGTGCAGCCACTGACACCCGAACTCACTCCTACCGGCAAGCAACTGGTGTGCCTGGACGGCACGGGCTCCGTCGGTGCCGGCGAGTTAATTTATTGGTGTGGCGGCAAGGAATCGAGCTTTCCCTTTCTGCCCACCGAAGTGCCCACCAACGCGACCATTGTCGGCATTGTGGACCAGTTACACGTGGAGAGGGACAAATGCTGATCGCGCGCGTGATCGGCGAAATGGTGGCTACCGAAAAGCACCCCAGCCACGTGGGTTGCTCGGCGCTGCTAGTGCAACCGCTGGAACTGGATGGCTCAAATCGGGGCACCGCCGTAATTGCGTTCGACGCCATTGGAGTGGGCATCGGCGAATGCGTTTTGCTCACCACCGAAGGCTACAGCGCCATGACCAGCGTGGGCCGGCCGAATTCACCGATTGATATGGCTGTGATCGGAGTTATCGACCTGGTGGAGATCGCTGGAGCGCCGTCCACGGCGTTTCCGGTCCGTGCGGGAAATCACGAGTAGCGCACCCAGCCCGAAGCCGGTAAGTATCTTCAAGGCTTCCAAAGTAGAATAAAGACCTTGCATGGCCTCCAGTTGTTTCCGCTGCGAGACAAACCGGGTGGAGTCAGAAAACTCAACCGACCGCCCCAAACCGATCATGCTGGGCATGACCGCAAATTGGTTGACGGCCACGACGACGGCCATGAGAAAAGAAACCGCCAAGGTCTTCTTGGTGGCCAAGGTGCCGAAGAGCAACAAGCAGAAGAGTATCAGCCCCACCGCGAGTTGCGCGAGTCCCCAGTACTCAAAAAACGTGCGATTGATCTCGCCCACCTGATAGCGCAGCAGATAGCGGGCGTCTACCGACCCTAACGTCTCGATGGCTTTGGCCACGCCAGGCGAAGAAGGAGACAACAGAAGCCGATCGGTAATCTTGAAATTGCCGAAGGCCATCGCCGCCAAAAACAGGCTGCCACTGAGCCAGGCTCCGAGCAAGATACAAGCTAGTCGCTGGTTATTCATGAGTGAATTCTATTTTAGTATGCTGGAGTCCTTATGGACCGGAGAAAAATTAGCCGCCGGATGGCGATGTTTGCGGCCGCGCCGGCCCTGGCCAGCGAGGCACTAAATCTTCCCAAAAAAGTACGAATGGTGATCATCGGGAAGGAAGGCCATACCGCCGAGGTGACGACTCCCGCTAAGCAAATCGCGGGCATCGAAATTGTGGCTCAACTGGACAGCCAAGGCGACTACCGGCCGGTGCTGGATCGCGAAAAGCCCGATATCGTGGCCATCTGCAATGACAACGGCGCGCGGGCGGCGGCGATAATCTCCTGCGCCGAGCGGGGGCTGCACTTTATCGCGGAGAAGCCTTATGCCATTCAGCTCGAGGACTTAGCCCGCTGCCGCAAGGCCGTGGAGAAAAGCGGCGTTCGCCACACCATGATGCTGCCGTTGCGCTTCACACCGCATTTTTTGACCCTCAAGCAGATTGTGGCTTCCGGCCAGATTGGGGAAGTGGCGCAGATGGGAGGGCAGAAGTCTTACAAGCCGGC
>JAYVUQ010000475.1:0-7481 GCA_043787785.1 Bryobacteraceae bacterium | reverse complement strand
CGCCGATGGTTGACCCAGCGTCGATCACTCTGGCAATGTCCGGATGGTCCATACGGGCCAGCGACTGGCGCTCAGTTTCAAAACGGGCGATTACCTGCCGGCTGTCCATGCCGGGTTTGACTATTTTCAGAGCCACGCTGCGGCGAATCGGCAGGTGCTGTTCGGCGCGATAGACCACGCTGCGGAGCCACCGGCGAATTCGGCTACAAGGCCGTCGAAAATCCCCACTACTACAGCGACTGGCATGCTACGATCCTGCAGCAGTTAGGGTTCGACTACAAAAAAAATGCTGACGCCATCTCGACATACGTTAGACACGCAAAAGTCTCCGACACATATTGGTACATCTCGGCCACGTCGGCGTTGATGAACGAAGTATCGCAGCGGTTCTGCCGCTTCAGTGGAGGCGGATGAGCACACAAATGGCTGATCGATCACATTCGAACCTCGACGAAATCGTAATCTTCGGCCCTGCGCAGGCTCGCCGGTCACCCACGGTGCTTAGCATCCTTGCCGGATAATACGGTACCCCCCACAACGACTCCTATTGGTTTTCCTTTACTCGGATGACAAGATCGTCGCCCGTGTCGGTCATTTCCAACGGCGCAACGCCCGCGCTCGCGCGGAATGGCGCAGTCCGGTCGTTGCCGAAGAAGGACAAATACCACGCGCCGTTTTCATCCTGGAACAGCGTGCTGTGTCCCGCGTGCGGCACGCCCACTCTACGCCGTGAATAAGGACCCGTCAATTTCTTTGACACGGCGTACATCATGTCGTAGGTGCCTTCCTCCCGGGGCACGCCGCCGTTCCACTCGGCGGCAACCAGCACGTACCACTTCCCGATCTTCCGCAGAAACAAGCCCTCGTAACCGACCTGCTCGCCTTCGATCGTCTGGAGTTCCATCAGTTCGCCGGCGAAGCCGTTCAGGTCCTTGTTCAGCTTCCGAATCGACCGTGCCTGCCACACGTAGTACATCGATCCGTCGTCATCCTCAAAGAGCGAGGAGTCAATCAAAGTCGGCACGAAAGGAACATTCGCCGTGCTCACGGAAACGTAAGGCCCTTCGGCCGTCCCGGTGCTGCTCTTCAATAGGCCCATGCCCAGCTCCTGGTTCACGCACCACGGGATCCAGTAGTTACCCTTCAGATAGTGGATCTCCGGAGCCCACAAAAGCCGCCCCGGCACGCGGTTGTACCAGGCGTCGGGATTGGTCGAATCGAGTTGATATGCCAGTTTCCAATAGCTGAAATGCTTCAGGTCGGGCGACCGCCATAAGTGGATTGCGTCCAGATTTCCCGCGGTGCCGGTCATGTAGTAATAGCCGTCGCCGCCGCGCGCGATGGCCGTGTCGCGGATCCAGGGAAACGCCGCACGCTGCCCCGGGACCGGATCCATGGGAACCGCCTTCAGCCGCCCCGCTCCGCCCTCGAAGATGTGACCGGTCTCCGGCCGCACCAGAAAACCCTGCGGCATGTACTTGACTGGCGCGTCGGGCTTCTCAAAGTCGAACCCGATGGGCCAAATGGCTTTGCTGGCATCTACCAGTTCCAGACGGAATACGCCCGGCTTCAGCCGGAAGACGCCTCGGGTATCGGTGCAAGACCAAGTGGCCCACCATTCGCCATCCTTGCCGCGAAACACCGTGGTTTGGCCTGCGTGAGGCAGGGCGAGGTAACGGCTCTTGCCGTAGCCGCTATCGGGGCGCTTCGACACAGCGACAAACACATCGTCGGTTCCACCGGGCAGGCCGGTCCGGCCGAGATCGCGATGCCGCAATCGCCGCTCGCCGACGAAGAGGTGGTAGTAGCCGCGAATCTTCGCCAGAAACGCCCCGCGCATCGCATGGCTCCGGATCTCACCGCGCATCGGCTCCACGACGCGATTCATCGGTGCCGCCAGGCCGCGCATCGGATCAGGGTGCATCAACCCGACTTCGCCCGCGCCCATGACCCAGAACCACGATCCGTCGTCGTCGAGAAACAGCGACGCATCTTCCCCTTCCTCGGTGATTCGCTCGCGGCGGAAAGCGGCGCGGGCTAGGTCATTCGAGTCGAACCGCAGCAGATCGGTGCCGCCCCCTTCCCGGCTGAGCGTCAGCCAGTAGCGCCCCTTCAGGTAATGGATTTCTGGTGCCCGCACCCTCGGACCGGCAAACGCCATGGTCCGAATTGCGGACCAATGCCGCATTTCATCGCTACGCCAAAGCGTCACCGACGGCGCGAAAGCGGCCTCCTCACCTTCCACCGCGGAACCGGTCATGTAGTAAGCACCGTCGTGGCCCAGCGTGACGCTCACGTCGGTCAGCGGCGTGTCCATGAGCGGTGCCAGCGCGGTAGCGTTCGCCTTCGGCGCCAACGCCGCGTACTCACGAATCACGCCGTGCTGCGCCCATACGAACCTTGCGGCAGCCATCGCCAGCCCGGCAAACAGTAACAGTCTTGAACTCATGGCTTCTCCTCAGCGGACGCCCACTACTCGGTTGGACGGGCGATCGGATACTGCCCGGCCGGGGTGTTCATGACGGGGATCTTTCGCGTCGCCGCGAACGAATCGCGATAGACCTGCGGGAAACCCGCAATCATCGCCTCCGCCTTGGCCATCAGATCCCGCACCAGTTCTGGATGCCGTTCCGAGACGTCATAGCTCTCCTCGGGATCGAACGCGAGATTGTACAACTCTGGTTTCGGCAATGGGAGATTTTTTAAGCGAGCCGACGTTTCCGGCGAAAACAGCCAACCGTTGTAGCGCGAAAGATGGAGCTTCCATTCGTTTCTGCGAATACATTGCAGGTGCGTGTCCAGGAAGTAGAGCAGGTCTTCGCGCTTCACGGATTCCTGACGGCCCGAAAGAACGGGCCATACATCGACGCCGTCGGTGGGCTTTGGCGGCTCCAGTCCGGCACTTGCCGCGGCGGTGGGAAACAGGTCCATCAACGAAACAAGCGCCTTAGAAGTCCTCCCGGCGGGAATCGATCCGGGCTGCCACGCCAGAAAAGGAACACGCACGCCGCCTTCCCATGTCGCGCCCTTTCGCCCGCGTGTAGCGCCCGGACTTCCCTGATACCAAGGTCCGTTGTCGCTGGTGAAAACCACCATCGTGTCTCGCGCCAGTCCTTGTTTGCGAAGCGTCTCAAGAATTCTGCCCGTACTCCAATCCAGTTCGTTGACCACGTCGCCGTAGATGCCAGCTTCGCTCTTGCCAAGGAACGGCGCCGAAGCGTGGAGCGGGATGTGCGGAAAGGTATGAGCAAGGTACAGGAAGAACGGCCGCCTGGAATTATTCTCGATGAATTCGACGGCCCGTTCGGTGTAGCGCCGGGTCAGCGACACTTGGTCCGCGTCCTCCTCGATGACTTTCTCGTCCTCGAACACTAATGTCGGCTTCAAGTCGTTCGAATACGGAATCCCGAAATACGAATCGAACCCTCGGCGCAGAGGCATCTGGTCCGCCTGATGACCGATATGCCACTTTCCAATGCAGCGCGTCGCGTACCCCTTCTTCTTCAACAACTCGGCGAGTGTGAGTTCGTCTTTCGCCAGTCCGCCTTTGTCGGGAGGCAACAGCACCTTCGGGATGCCGACCCGCGCCGGATATCGCCCGGTCAACAAAGCCGCGCGGGACGGTGAGCAGACCGGATTTGCGGAGATCGCGTTCGTGAATCGTGAGCCCTCCCGCGCCATTCGGTCAAGTTCCGGCGTGCGTATAGGTCCCCCATACGATCCAAGGTCGCCGTAACCAAGGTCGTCGCAGAGAATCACGACGAAGTTCGTGGGACGCGCGGGCGCCGCTTCGGAAAATTGGGAGCCGGCGGCGCCGCATCCGAGAACCTTGATAAGACTGCGTCGCTTGATCAGCATGGCCTTCGCTCTCGATCTGTTGCCACTAAAACACGAGCCTCAGACCCAACTGCATTTGCCGGTTTGGTATCAGCGTGGACGCGATTGTCCCCGCTATGGGCAGGTTGACCTGCAAAATCGGCCGTCCAAATTGCGCGGTATTCGTCAGGTTGTACATCTCTGCCCTGAACTCCAGGCGCTGCACCTCACCCAGCCGAAAGTTTCGATTCAAAGACGCGTCCAACGTCTTCAATCCAGGAGCTCGGATAATGTGCCTTCCGGAGTCGCCGAAGGTGAACGCCATTGGCACGGCGAACGCCGAAGGATCGAACCACCGCTGAATCGATCTCTGGTCGGCCGGCAGATTCCCATCCGCCAGCCGGTTCGGGCGAAGCGGACCGGTGCCGCTAACATTCGCGGGATTATTCGACAACACCGGGGTCACCGGCATGCCAGTCTGCAATGTCAAAATGCCCGTCATTTGCCAGCCGCCGAATATCGCCCGGCCTGCGGCGCTGCGGCCCAGCGCCGAGTCCTTGTGCCCAAAAGGTAGCTCCCAGATTCCGCTTGTCACCAAACGCTGACGGATGTCGGTCGCCGATGACGATCGTTCCACGCGCAGGTTCCGCGGGTTCTGTGGAAAGAAGGACCCGGCACCGGAATCTTCGCCGCCCAGAGAGTTATCGATACCGTGTGCGTAGGTATAAGAACTCAGTAGCGAGAATCCGCGCACGAAACGCCGCTCCAGCTTGGCGTTCAGCGAATGATAGTTGGACTGCGCGAAATTGGAGTTCACCCAGATCGCGCCGTATTGCGGGAAAGGCCTCCGGGGATTGATCGCCCCGGGACCTGGAATTGGATCGTTCGCATCCAACAACGCCTGCAGGTAGTTGGAGCTTGAACCCACATAGGACAGGGTGGCCGCGAAATTCCCGGCGAGCTCCTTTTGCACGCCTAGATTCCATTGGTAGACCTGCGTGCCCGGTGTATTCGGAATCAGTGCCACGGCGGCCGGATTCGCCAGGTTCCGCGGCGAAAGCAATCCCGTCGGGAACCCGTTGCTCAACACCATCTGGGACACGGCGGCGGTGTTCGCCGTCGGCAGCGTCACGTTCATGAAGAATGGCGGATTCGCCGGACCCATTACGCCGATTCCCTGATAACCCGGGCCGCCGTAGAAGACTCCGCCCGCGGCGCGCAGCACGGTCTTGGAAGTGAGCTGATACGCAAAGCCCAGCCGCGGCGCCCAGTTATTCGTGTCGAGATTGTTGAAACTCCGCTCCCGCCAGCTTCCACTCTTTGCCGGTACAACTGTTCCGAAAGTAGCGCTAGCCGCATTCAGGTCGAAGCTTCCCTGCAAGTTCCGGTTTTCCCAGTAGGGCGTTTGCAGTTCGTAGCGCAGCCCCAACTCGATCGTCAGCTTCCGCGACAGCTTCCACGAGTCGCTCACGAAGAAGCCGTAGTAACTGTTGCGCAAGTCGCCCACCAGAATGGTCGATAGCGCTGCGTTGCTGGTCTGGCCGAGCAACAGATCCGCCAGCGCCGATCCCGTTCCGCCCCCCGGCGTACGCGACGTGAACTGTCCGTTGAACGTGATATTGCCGCGCGCCGCATTCCCCGCGCCCGCGAAGTTCTTCGTCAGCCGTGTGTCCAAGCCGAACTTAAGACTGTGGCTCCCCTTGGTCCAGGACACGTTGTCGATGAGTTGGAAGACGTCGGCTTTCTTCGGATTGGGTGTGGACGTACGGTCGCCCAGCAGCGCAAAGCCGGCTACGTTGAACGTTGGTAGACCAACCAGGCCGTCGATGGCTGGCACGCCTTTGATGCCGAAGCTTTCGTAGAAGGATTGCGCCGCCGGCGAAAGCTGATTCGATTCGTTGTGCGTGTAGCCGATGCGAAATTCGTTCACCATCATCGGCGTGACAATACGGGTCCAGTTGCCCATCCCGCTCCACGCCTTGAACGTCTGGTTGAGCGGTTGGTCGTTGAAACTGGTCCCGCCGTTACCAGGTGCGGCGAACAACGCCCCGCGATCCACCGTGCGTTGATTTACGCTGAACCGCCCGAACAAGCTGTCCTTCTCCGATAGCTTGTGATCGATCCTTCCGTCGCCTTGATGATCGTTGTCCACCGTGCCGACGTTGCTCGCGTAGTTGTTCACCGCGCCCGCCAGGTTCGGCCTTGCATACAGCGCCGCAACTTTCGCGCCTACCGGGTCCAACCGGCTCGCTGGGATTACGTTTCCAGGGAACTGTGTCCGCAGCAGGCCGCTCACGGCCTGCTGCGGATCAAAAATGTTCACCGCACCGAAATCGCCCGCCACCATGTTGCCCGACGGTACGGTTCCCGTGATGGTCGTGGACTGCCGGACCAAGGTTCCCTGGTAACTGCCGAAATAAAACGTCCGGTTCTTGATCACCGGTCCGCCCACAGTGCCACCGAACTGATTTCGCCGGAGCGGCGGTCGCTTGAGCCCCGCACGATTCGAGAAGAAGTTGTTAGCGTCGAGTTCGTTGTTACGCAAAAACTCAAAGGCGCTTCCTCTTATCTTGTTGGTGCCCGACTTAATCGACACGCTGATGACTCCGCCCGCCGCGCGCCCGAACTCCGCGCTGTAGCTGGCGCTGTCCACTTTGAACTCCTGGATCGCATCCACCGACGGCCGGATCGCTTGTGTCGACCCGGTGTCAGCGCCCAGAATATAATTGTTGTTGTCCACCCCATCGACCAGAAAAACGTTCTGGAAGGTCCGTTGTCCGTTCAAACTAAACCCGTCGGACGCCCGCGAGCCATAATTGGGAACCGCGCCGGGCATCAGCAGAGCGAGTTGCGAGTAGTTCCGCCCGTTCAACGGGAGCGTGACGGTAGTCTTGTTGTCGACAACGTGTCCCAGAGCCGCCGTCTGTGAATCCAAGATCGGCGGCGCGGCTGTAACCTCGATCGTCTCCGCAGTCTCGCCGACTTTCAGCGTTAGATCGGCTTGGACACGCGCGCCGACGTTCACTTCCAACCCGGTCTGGTGGGACTTGGAAAAGCCCGGAGCCTCGGCGGTAAGGTCGTAGATACCGCGCAACACGGCGCTGATCGCGTAGCTGCCGCTCGAACCCGCCTGAGCCCTGTAAATCGCCCCGGTCTGCGGGTTCGTGAGCATCACCGTGGCACCCACCACCACCGAGCCAGATGGATCCATCACAAAGCCCGTGACCAAACCCGTATCCGTCTGCGCCATCAGCGCACCCATTAAACACAACAAGGCGAAAGCGATTCTAGGCAAAATGGCACCTGCATCCGGTAGTGAGTGAAAGCATTCCCAAAGTTTGCCAGACCGATTGTTTCCTCACAACGGGAATTCGCTGCGTCTTCACCGCTTTTCCCATGGGAAAGCCTAGTGTAACCAGAATGTTAGCGTTGTGTTAAACTTGAGGCCGGATTCAGCATGGGCAGCCCCTCACCTCGTTTGACTGACACTCCCAAGGCCCCAGTGGAAGCCAGGGAATCGCTTCAGCGGCTGCTTGCCGATCCCACCATCATCCGTGCTCCACGTATCCGGATCGTACTGAGCTATATCTTAGATCGCTGGCTGGCGGGCGAAGGCGACACGATCACTGAAGAGACTATCGGCCAAGCCGTCTTTGGAAAACCGG
>JAYVUQ010000474.1:0-5189 GCA_043787785.1 Bryobacteraceae bacterium | reverse complement strand
GCGGCGGCGGCTTGGGCCACTTTTTTGGAGGGCCCGGTGGTGGAGGCGGCTTTGAATGCGCGGCGCGGGCTGGGGTCGTATAACCGGCCTCGGGGCTGGGTGAAGCCGGAAGTGGGGTTGGGGGCGGAGTTGGGGGCTGGGTCAGCCGTGGGGTGAGGTTTCTCTCCCTAGCGTGTGTCGCCCCGTAGCCGTGTAAGGTGCCCTGGGTCCCCTGCGGACTCGTCAGTTTTGCGTCGATGTAGGTGGCCTGATCGCCCCCGTTGCTCCCGCTTGGCCCATTTGCGGGTATCGTATTTCTCTACGGCCCTGTGCGGTCTTTTCCTCGGTCGTGCCAGGCATGACTCGGTCCCAGGCATGACTCGGTCACTCGGTCCCAGGCATGACTCGGTCTCGCCCTGCTCTGTAATTAGGAAGCGAGGAGTGGCTCAGTGATGTTGGCGATTCCAGTCATTTCTTTTGCGAAAAAAATGCAGGGGGGCCCAGAGTGGGGGTACCCTGCCGAAATCGCCGAGCGACCGCTGCAACATTCGTGGAGTCTATCGTTTGCAGGGAAAATCGCCCTAAACTCGGGTCAGAGCCTTTGACACGAATTCCTCCTTGAAACGAATTCCTCCGTGGAGGTTATGGCCTCACAGAATGGCCTGATTGTCACCGCGCAGCACTTGGAAGACCTCTGGTGTCATTTTAAAAGGGTTTGAAGGCCCATCCGAAGCTTGACAACCGACAATATACAGTTTACGGTATCCTGATGATCGGGAGTTTCAAACACCGGGGCCTCAAACGGTTTTTTGAACGCGGTGACCCGAGCGGTCTTCGACCAGACCTGGTGAACGTGATTCAGGAAATCCTGACCGTTCTGGAGGAGGCGATAGGTCCGCAGGAATTGAACTTGCCGGGTTATCGTCTTCACCCGCTCAAGGGCAAACTGAAAGGCTACTGGTCGGTGACGGTCCGGGCCAACTGGCGGATTATTTTTCGCTTCGAAGGCGTGGACGCTTTTGATGTTGAACTGACGGATTACCACTAATGGAAACTAACGGAGGAACACCATGCCAATTAAGAACCCAGCCCACCCCGGACGTATCGTCAAGAACGCCTGTCTGGAGCCGCTTGGTTTGAGCGTGACCGATGGGGCCAAGGCTCTTGGCGTCACCCGCCAGACCCTTACCAAGATCGTCAACGGCCATTCCGGCATTAGCGCCGAGATGGCAATCCGTCTGGAAAAGGCCGGATGGTCCAATGCCGATCACTGGCTTCGCATGCAAGCCGCCTACGACCTGGCGCAAGCCCGGAAGACCGAAAGCAAGATCAAGATTTACCCGCGCTACATTCCGCGGGAACTAGCGTCCGAAGTGTAGCACCCCCGCTTTCAACGTTGTGACGCTATGAACCCATCGAGCCGCGCCCCCCACCGCGCGGTTGGAAACTGAACCTCTGACAACCAAAGGAACAACACACGAATGGCAAGTTTGCTGGACCAGCTACCCAAGATCGTCGCCGATGGTAAACGCGAGGCCGAGCGCATCATGGAGCGCCTCGAAAGCAGTTACCGTATCGGCTTGCAGACTCGCGAGCTGGTTATTCCGTCGCGGGACAGCAACTGGCAGGACATGTTCAGAAAATCGGATCATAGCGGCTTTGACCCCGGATCTCTCTGTTAAAGGTAAGCGCTGCACGGGATCGATGCCATAGCGGGCGCGTTTGAAGGGGAGATGGGCGTAAAACTGATCGAGAATGAGAATCGCCTGCTCACAGATCACCTGCCGGTCAGCCAGCTTGAGCGACAAGTTCCGGGCAGTAAGCAGGAACCCCGGCAGCGTCTGAATTTGAAGTACGTGGAGGTTGAGCGCGGATTTTTTCGAAAAGATTTCTTATACGGCGGCCCGCGGGTCAACTCAATCGCGGACTGCATATTCATGGGTTTTCACAGATGTCCTGTTCGGATGGGCTGATCTTGCGAGTATAATCCGGACCCAGTCTCCCAGCCACGGAATCTCGGGCGCCGGAAACGCCTACGGCCTGCGTTACGCAGCCCGGCAATATCGACAGCAAGTGTTCTATTTCTCGCCCTGCTCTGTAATGAGGAAGCGAGGAGTGGCTCAGTGATGGTTGGCGATTCCTCTCATTTCTTTTGCGAAAAAAATGCAGGGGGGCCCTGAGTGAGGGTACCCTGCCGAAATCGCCCTAAACTCGGGTCAGAGCCGCTTTGACACGAATTCCTCGCTTGACACGAATTCCTCAAAACGGATACCGCCAGCGTGCCGGGCGGCGTCAATTGCAAGCCCCCGGTCAGAAACGTTTGCGGCGGAATCGCACGGATGGAGGGAACGATTTCCAAACCGTCGCTATCCGGGAGCCTGTACTTCGCCTTGGTTCCCGTCAGCGGGATTTCAACTTGCGCCCACTTCGGCGTGCGCTGCCAGCCGGTGACGTCTTCTTTATCCTCCCCTTCTTTAGCGATGGGCTTATAGTCTCCCCATGTCACCGTCGCCGTGATCTTCTTGCAGTCCTTGCGAACCAGAACGCTCACCAATCGACGACGGGTACGGAGTCTTTCGAGCGGACGCCGCCTCGGGCGCGGACTCATCGTCGCCTCCCTTGGCCTGCGAGATCAGGTCCATCTGCTCGCCGCTGTCTTCGTCGGATTTGTCTTCGAGGTTCGATTCGAAGGGCGCCAGGAATCCCGTAAGGTACCAGCGCGACGGCGTGCTGGAGCCGGGGAGGATTTCGCGTTCCAAATGCGCTCCCGCCGCCAGGCCGTTCACGGGGCCGATCAGATCCAGCGTCAACGCGTTGGCTATCTGCTCACGAACTTCGACAGACTTCATTCGGACTCCCCCATTAGCGCCGCCGGAATGCGAGATACTATCACTGATGGTTCACACCAGCATCTTGACTGACGACTTTGCCCAGGCTGCCTCGCAAGCTGGCTGGCGTGCCCGTCAAGCAGCGCTCGCCGCCGGTCATCCAGTGATGTTCCTGGACGTAGCGGGGCGCTACGTCGAGGAGTGGCCGGACGGAAGGCGCTTCGAGGTCCGGTTGGATGCGTCGCAACCCCGCGAATCGCACCGCGTTGTGTTGCGCGAACTCGCATCGAACGCCGCATAAAGTGCCGAGCCTCACGTTGGTCGCGGGGCCAAACGGTTCCGGCAAAAGCACGCTTACCGCTGCGATCTCCTTCGAGGGGGCCGTTGGAATCGTCGATCCAGACGCCATTGCCGCCGCACTTGACCCCACTCAACCCTCTCGCGCTGCCTTTGCCGCCGCGCGCCAAGCAGTATTGCGCAGCCGGTCTCTCCTCACCCGTCGCGAAAGCTTTATTCTGGAAAGCACACTGGCCGGTCACGGCGCATTGTCGCTGATGCGGGAAGCCCAAAAAACGGGCTACCGGACCCTGTTGATCTACGTCGCGCTCGGCGACCCTGAATTGCACATCGAACGAGTCCGGCTTCGCGTGTCGCAAGGCGGCCATGACATACCCGATGCGGACATTCGCCGGAGGTACGCGCGCAGCCTGCTGCATGCTCCGGAAGCGATGCGGCTGTCCGATGAGGCTGTCTTGTTGGACAATTCCGGGCCTCGGCCGGAACGGACGCTCATTTTGAAGGCTGGCCAGATCGTATGGCGGGCAGGCTCGCTTCCGGCGTGGGTGCAGGAACTCGCTGGCCAATTCAATTAACGTCCTCATTGTCCCCCTTCAAATCGAAGGCAGTTTGCGCGGCAGCGATGGTCTTCGGCTTCTTCGTCGCTTGCTTCTTGGCGGGCGCTGTTAGCTTAGCTGCTTGTGCCGCTTGCCGCTCTTCCTCGGCGCGATGGCGATTCAGTTCCAACAGCCGGGCGAGCACCTCATCGCGGAACTCGTCGGTCCAGCGATAACGCCAGAGTTCTTTCTTCTTGCGGGCCTTGCCGGATTCTGACTCTTCCTCCGGCTCTTCGTAATCGAGGATGAAATCGTGGACCGGCTGAAGATCGGTCCAGCCGTAAGCGTCGAGCACCGCGCGGTCCATCTGGGCGTATAGGTCGCGGAGTCTGTCGATATCAGCACCATTTTCGTACTTGCTGTGGAACCTATTGTCGATTGCCGTCAGCCCCAGATTGGCGCTAATCAGTAGGCTCGCCCGAAGGCGGTAATACCCTTGGCCAATGGACTCAAGGCTCTCACTGTCTGTCCAGCCAGGAGAAAATGGGAATGTCTCGAAACAGTCCTTGGGATAAGTCGGGGCAACCCTCCGGCATCCTGGTTATTCTCCTAACGATAACGTAACACGAGAGTTAGCGGGACGAAAATGCGGCGGAGCTTTACCCCACCGCATTTTGGGTGCATAAAATAAACTCGGGTCAGAGCCGCTTCGACACGAATTCCTGCGTTGGGTGGAGCAGATGCCGGCGTGGATGAAGGGGAGCCCGGTGAACCGCCGGGAAGAGTCGGCCGCGCCTCAAGCTCCCGCATCGAATGGCACGACGCCGGAGAAGCCTTAAACCTTGATCAGCTTTTGTACTGGGGCGGGTCCTGCCCGTAGGTGCGTTCGCTGGAGATGGTGCCGTCCTGGTTGTGGATCTTCACCTGAGCGAGGCCGCCGCTGTTTTTGGCGAGTTCCACGGCACGATCGACGGCGCTGAGCTTGTTGGGCGCGGTGGCGCTGGCGCGGGTGGCGCCCTCTTTCTTGATGTTCCAGTCGTCACCCTTAGTGACATGGTAGACGGTTCGCTTACTCATATTTACTTACTCCTTAATTAATTCGCAGTAGCGGTGGCTACCAGCGGTTTGGCGCACCAGAATGGGTCACCGGTTGACCCATCGTGGTGCGGACATTGTTTGCCTCGTAAGTACGAGACTTTGTTACTTTCCGCCACTAAGTGGCGGTCGCCGTCATACTCCAGCAGCAGCGGTAGTTCGCCGCTACCCTGCCAGGAGAACAACAGATTCATGAAGAGCCCAACCGCGGTTGCAGCGAGGATCGCGTTAGGCCAGATCACTTGCGGCTTGCCACCGGCGGCGCCATATTGTTTTGCCTCTTCCTCCAGCCGGCTCACTGTGCGGACTGCCCGGGGCGGTTCAAAGCCGCCCCGGCAGGGCGAAGCCCAGGCAATCTGCCAGAAAGCGTTAAATCCCAGGGGGTTTGGGGGAAAGATCCCCCAACGCCAAGCCTCGCGACGACGACTAATCTTCGCCCAATAATTCGCTTGAC
>JAYVUQ010000473.1:0-4127 GCA_043787785.1 Bryobacteraceae bacterium | reverse complement strand
GTCTCACCGGCCTCGTCTTCCACCCCGCCCACACCGTCGCCGCCCACCGCCTCGACATCCTCTGGACCGCCATCACCGGTGCCACCATCCTCGCCCTCTGGTGGCACTTCGCGTAATTCCTCTTGCCTTTCACAAAATTCCAACCTACACTAAATCAGGAATACAATCATGGCATCCGCAGTGGTCGCTCCATTATTGGAGTCAAACCTTAAAGAAACAGAAAGCCTCTCCGGCCCCGGCCTGAGAACTTTTCTCAACATCAGCTCGGCTTGGGGCTTATCCAATGATGAGATGCGGGCGCTGCTAGGCCACCCCAGCGAGTCCACCTTTTACCAGTACAAGGCCGGAAAATGTGGCACCTTGTCCTACGACACGCTCACCCGGATCTCCCTCCTCATCGGCATCTATAAGGCCTTGCATATCCTTTATCCCGATGAATCTTTGGCAGATAGCTGGGTTCGCTTACCCAACCGGAACCCCCTCTTCGGCGGCCGCCCGGCCATCGAACTGATGACCCTGGCGGGCTTGGACGGCCTGTTCCAAGTACGCCGCCTCCTGGATGGACGCCGCAGCGCGTGACCGTTCAACTCCCTCCATCAGCGGAAATCGACTGGCGCGATACCTGCCGCCTCATCCCGAGCCGCTATCCGCCCACCGGCATCCTGGACCGCGTAGCCTCACCCAATGACCTCGCGGCCGTCTTCGCGCTCGAAGGGATGACCAACGACCGTCTGCGCGTCGAGACCGGCCAAATCCACCGGATCCCCAAGGCAGAATGGGTAGTTGGCCAGCCCATGGCCACTGTCGTGATGGCTTCGTTTTGTCACCCGCGAACCGGAGGCGGGCGCTTTAACAGCGAATATCGTGGGGCTTGGTACGCAGGAAGGACGCTCGAAACCGCCCAACGCGAAGTCATCTACCACCGCGGGCGAGAACTCGCCGAGGTCGGCCTGCTCGAAGCCCGCATGGAGATGCGCCTTTATTTAGCAGACTTTACCGGCGAATTTCACGACGTTCGCCAAGGCTGGGACCAAATGCATCACTCGGCGCACTACACCCACTCCCAACACCTGGCGAATGTATTACTCGAAGCCGGGGCCCTTGGAGTCACTTACCGCAGCGTCCGCCACACCGGCGGCGAATGCATTGCCTGCTTCCGGCCCAGGGCGGTGGAAAATATCCGCCCCTCCCAGCACTTCGCCTTCGTCTGGCAGGCGGGGCCAGAGCCGCTCGTCATCCCGCTGGGGACCAGAAACTCAGCTTAGTTCAATAGAATCAATAACTCCCGGCTTCGATTCGTCGAATACCTTTCAAGCCGATGTCCCGCCGGAAGTGCTTGCCCGCAAATTGAATCTGTTCCATACCCAGATAAGCCCGGTTCATCGCCGCGCGAAGGTCCGCGCCAGAAGCCGTCACCCCCAGCACCCGGCCACCCGCCGTCTCCAAAACGCCGTCTCGTAGACGAGTACCGGCCTGGAAAACAACCGCGCCACCCGCTTCCGCATCACGCACTCCAGTAATGGAGTCGCCAGTCCGAACCTCACCGGGATACCCATGCGCCGCCGCCACCACGCAAACACTGGGCGAACTATCCCAGCTCAGTGACACGCCCGCCAACTTCCCGACGGCGGCGCGGAACAGCACCGCGCCCCAGTCGCTGTTCATCCGGTGCATCAGCGTTTGGCATTCGGGGTCGCCCAAACGGGCATTAAATTCGAGCACCCGGATGCCCCGCTCGGTCATCATCAGGCCGGCGTAAAGAAACCCAGTGAAAGGGGTTTCCCGTTCCGCCATCGCCCGGATGGTGGGCGCAATCACCCGGTCGAGCACCTCTTGCGTCTCCGCCGGGCTGAGAATATTGTCAGAGCAGAAAGCCCCCATTCCCCCGGTGTTGGGGCCTTGGTCGTTGTCGTAAACGGCCTTGTGATCCTGAGTAGGGGCCAGCGGTAGAACCGTTTCCCCGTCCGTCAAGACGATGAAACTTACCTCCCGGCCGGGGAGGAAGTCTTCGATGACCACTCTTTGGCCCGCAGCACCCAGTTGGCCAGAAAATAGTACGCGAATTCCTTCCTCGGCATCGGGACGGGTCTTGGCCACGATGACGCCTTTGCCGGCAGCTAGCCCATCGGCTTTGAGAACCACGGGCAGTTCAAATCGGGCTAAAGCCGCCAACGCCTCGGCTTCGGTTTCGGCAATGGCATAGCGGGCCGTCGGGATGCCGGCCTCGTTCATGAGTTCCTTGGCGAAGACTTTGCTGCCTTCTAGGTGGGCAGCCGCCCGAGTCGGGCCGACGATCGGCTTGCCGCATTGGCGAAACAGATCGACCACGCCCGCGACCAACGGCGCTTCCGGACCCACCACCGTGACGTCCACGCCGAGCCTTTCGGCCAAGCCCAGATACTCTTCGGGGGTGTAATGGTTCAGGGCGATGCATTCGGCCACGTTGGCCATACCGGGGTTGCCGGGGGTGACATAAACGCGGGTCACTGAGGCACCACGCCCCAGGCGCCAAGCCAGTGCATGTTCACGTCCGCCGCCACCCAATACCAGTACCTTCAAACTTCTGCCTCCGTCTTCCAGGATAGCGGTTCAATAGGTAATGAGGGGCTGAATTGTGCCCTCCTCGACGCAAAGATACATGCGTGCGGTGGAGAGGTTCCTGTGCTCATCCACCCGGCCGCTGGGCCACTGGATCAACACCCGGCTGACGCGGTCGCGACGGCCTACGCCGAAGGTGAGGACCAGTTCGGATTGCGAAAGGTAGCTGGAGCCGCTGTGAACCATCCGCCACTGGGTTTCGCCGCCGTCCATCAGCTTTACTATCGCCCCGATGGCATCGCGGTTAGACTTGCTGCCTTGCAAGCGAAAGCGGATGCTGCGGTTGCCATTCTGGACGTCCTGGCGCAGCAGCACCGGTGCTCCGCCATTGGTGGTGATCAAGACGTCCGAGTCGCCATCGCGGTCAATATCGGCGATCGCCAAACCGCGGCCAACGCGAGGAGTATTGAACGGGCCGCCGAGTTGCGCGGCCACGTCGCGGAACTTGCCTTGGCCGTCGTTCAGCAGTAAGTGCGGCGACTGGGAGTAAGTCGCTTCACGCCGCACGTTACGGACGGTATCGTCGATGTGGCCATTAACGATGAGTAAGTCGAGGTGGCCATCGAGATTGGCGTCCAAAAAATGGCAACCAAAGCCAAGCGTATTCCGCGTGATGGCTGCCACGCCGCTCGCTCCCGCGATATCTTCATAGCGGGCTCCGGCCTGCCGCCGGTAAAGGGCCGTCATTTCGTTGTCAAAGTTAGTAATAGCCAATCCCGGGCGACCGCCGCCGTCAAAGGCCCCCACGGCGACGCCCATGCCAGCGCGGGCTTTGCCGTCCTCGCTAAAGGCGATACCCGCCCGCAGGCCGATCTCCTCAAAGGTACCGTTGCGCCGGTTGCGATAGAGGCGATTGGGGCTGGTGTCATTGGCGACCACTAAATCTGGCCAGCCGTCCTCGTCGGTATCGAGCATGGCGACACCCAAGGCTTTGGCGGTGGAGTCGAAGATACCACTACGGGCAGTAACATCCTCAAAGGTGCCATCGCCTTTATTGCGAAAGAGCCAGCATGTACTGCCACGATAGGCCTCTGGCGTGCAATAAGATTTACTCTTACCGTCCAGGCTGCAATTGACATCGGAGGCTTGGCTCCAGCGGACGTAGTTACAAACGAATAAGTCGAGTAAACCATCGCGGTTGTAGTCGAACCAAAGCGCCGAGGTACTGAAAGATTGGCGGCCACCTAAGCCGCTTTTCGCGGTGACATCGACAAAGCCACCGCGCCGGTTGTTGCGCAGCAAGCGATTCTGTCCCAGGCCGGTGAGGTAAAGGTCCGGATATCCGTCGTTGTCATAGTCGGCGACGGCAACACCGAGGGCGTACATCTCGAAGTCCAGGCCCGCGGCGCGGGTGACATCGGTAAACGTGCCGTTACGATTGTTGCGATATAGCGCTGGGGTACTGCGCGCCCGGGGATGGCCGGGCCAGTCGCAGCCATTCAGGAGTAAGATATCTGGCCAGCCATCGTTGTCGTAGTCGATAAAGGCGCAGCCGGGTCCCATGGTTTCTGGTAGGTATTTATTACCGA
>JAYVUQ010000472.1:0-5314 GCA_043787785.1 Bryobacteraceae bacterium | reverse complement strand
AGATCTGGTCGCGGAGTTTACGCTTGCGGCGGCGCTCCTGCTCGCGAATGAAGCCATCTTCGAGGGGAGTGGAAGGGTCAAGCAGAGTGCGGATGAAGCGCTTGGCGGGTTGGGCGAGGGGGACGACATAACTGCCGGCGGGAAACTCCTTACCGCCATTCGAAAAGGCAGCGGTGGAGCGTTTGACTTCGACGCCTTGAAAGGCAAGATTGGCGGCTAGCTTGTCGACCGAGGAGACGTCACCACGGCGGGCGAGGATGTATTCCTTGATGGGTTCCTTGGTGCCTTCGTCGAGCGCGCTTTGGCGATAGGCGTAGAAGCCATCGAGGAGGCGTTGGCGGTCGCGCGCCGCAGTTTCGCAAGTGGCCACCGAGGCGATGAAGTGCTTTTGCACGGAGACATTGTATTCGTATAGGGTCTCATCGCTGCGCATGGCCTTTAGCCCGCGGACGGAGGCGTTTTCATAAGTCATCGAAACGCTGCCGTAGAACCAGGGCCAACTGGCGCCGTAGCCGGGGTAGAACTCGTCGTAGGTCTCGCGAGTGAAATAGGGGAAGCCAAACTTATCGAAGTATTTGGCATTGCCCTGCCCGAAGCGGGCTTGGGACTCGAGTTGATTCTTGGTGAGGTGCGGATTGAAGGGAGCGGCGCCGGGAGCGAAGAAATACGTGGAATCAGTGCCCATTTCGTGGAGGTCGACGAAGACGAGCGGGAACCACTCTTGCAGCATGGCGATGCGGCCGCGGGTTTCGGGCTGGGTGAGGGCGAACCAGTCGCGGTTCATGTCGAAGTAGTAGTGGTTGGTGCGGCCGCCGGGCCAGGGCTCGTTGCGTTCGGCGGCGACCGTGGAGGGATCGGGCTCGAGGCCCTCGGCGATGTTGAAGTTTTGCACGAAGCGATTGCGGCCATCGGGGTTTTGCGAAGGGTCAATCAGGACGACGACATCCTTGAGGATGGCGGCGACGGTAGAGTCATTGCGCGCAGCCAGGAGGTGATAGGCGGTGATCATGGCGGCGTCGCAACTGGAGATTTCGTTGCCGTGGACGCCGTTGGAGAGCATGATGACGGCAGGCAGCGAGGCGAGGAGCTTTTGCGCTTCGGCGGGGTTGGTTTTGCGGGGGTCGGCGAGGCGCTTCATGCCGGCTTGGATTTCGGCGAGGCGGCGGATGTTGGCCTCCGAACCGATGGCGGCGTAGATGAGCCGGCGCTTCTCCCAGGACTTGGCATAGTCGAAGACCTTGATGCGGTTGGGTTGGGCGGCGGCGAGGGCCTCGAAATAACGCACGAGTTCTTCGGGGGCGGCGATGCGTTCGCCGGGGGCGAAGGCGAGCACCTTTTGGACGGTGGGCACGGCGGGGTCATAAACGGCACCGGGCCACATTTCAAACTTGTTTTGAGGAAACGCCGGCAGAGCGGCAAGGAGAAGCACTAAGCAGGCACGCATATTCCTTCTAGGGTAGCGGCTTTTTTACGAGAGGAGTTCGGTGATGGACGAAATTGTGTAGCGAGGCCGGAAGCGGGCCAACTCGGCCGGATCGCCGTAGCCGTACGTGACGGAGCAGACATCGACACCGGCTGCGTGCCCGGCTTCGATATCGGCGGTGGCGTCGCCAACAAAAAGGCATTCGCCTGGTGCAGCGCCGAGGCCTTCGAGAGCGCGGTGGATGACGTCGGGCGCGGGCTTGTGGGGGAAGCCGTCGGTGCCCTGGATATGCGCAAAATGCGGGAGCAGGCCGAACTTCTCGAGCACGATGCGGGCGGTGGGCGTGCCTTTGGTGGTGGCGGTGGACTTGCGCCCCGGCAGGGCGGCGAGGGTTTCGGCGACACCGGGATAGAGGGTGGTTTGCGAGTGTTGCCGTTCGGCGTAGATGCGGCGGTAGTCGACGATGAGGTCGTCGATCTCGACGCTGGTGAAAGCCGGGTTCACGTGGGTGAAGGTATCGAGCAAATGACGGCCGATGAAGGTGCGCAGCAAGAGCGTGGGGACGCCGTGGATGCCGCGAAGAGCGAGGACGCTCTGAATGGCGCCGCAAATATCGGGGGCCGAATCGGTGAGGGTCCCATCGATGTCGAAGAGATAGACGCGATACTGCGGAATCATCCGGCTACGCGGTTTGCGGACCGGCCATCGGAGGAGGCGTGATGGCGGGCCGGACGATCTGTTGCACTTGCTGGCCCTGGTCGTTCGAATGATTCACAGGGGTAACTGGCTTGAACACCGGCAGGGTGCCACCATCGATCAGAATGCGGACTTCGTTACCGTCGAGCACTTCCCGCTCGAGGAGCGCTTCGGCGATCAGGACGGTAGCATCGCGGTAATCGTCGATGATCTTTTTGGCGCGGGTGTAGCCGCCTTCAATGAGGCTGCGAACCTGCTGGTCGATGCTGATGGCGGTGGTTTCGGAATAGTCGCGGTGCTGCGAGATTTCGCGGCCGAGGAAGATCTGCTCTTCGCGCTTGCCGTAACTGACGGGGCCCATTTCACTCATGCCCCATTCGCAAACCATGCGGCGAGCGAGGTCAGTAGCTTGTTCGATGTCGTTTGAGGCTCCGGCCGACTTCATGTTCATGAAGGTTTCGTCGGCGACGCGGCCGCCCATGAGGACGGTGAGGCGGGCTTCGGCCTGCTGCTTGGTGAAATCCACCTTGTCCTGGGTGGGCAACTGCATCGTCACGCCGAGGGCCATGCCGCGCGGAATGATGGATACTTTGTGGAGCGGATCAGCGTGGGCCACTAGGGAGGCGACCAAGGCGTGGCCGGCTTCGTGATAGGCAGTATGCTTCTTTTCTTCGTCTGAAATGACGCGCGACTTACGTTCGACGCCCATCATGACCTTATCTTTGGCCAATTCAAAGTCGGCCATGGTGATCACTTTGCGATTCTGGCGAGCGGCGAGCAGGGCGGCTTCGTTCACCAGATTGGCGAGGTCGGCGCCGGCGAAACCGGGAGTGCCGCGGGCGATGACGCTGAGTTCGACGTCGTCACCCAGCGGAGTCTTTTTGGTGTGGACCTTCAAGATCTGCTCGCGGCCGCGCAGATCGGGACGGTCGACGATTACGCGGCGGTCGAAGCGACCGGGGCGGAGCAAGGCCGGGTCGAGCACGTCAGGGCGGTTGGTGGCGGCGATGAGGATGACGCCCTCATTCGATTCAAAGCCGTCCATCTCGACCAGCAACTGGTTCAAGGTCTGTTCGCGCTCATCATGACCGCCGCCTAGGCCGGCGCCACGATGGCGGCCGACGGCGTCGATTTCGTCGATGAAGACGATGCAAGGAGCATTTTTCTTGCCTTGTTCAAAAAGGTCGCGGACGCGGCTGGCGCCGACGCCGACGAACATCTCGACAAAGTCGGAGCCGGAGATGGAGAAAAACGGCACATTGGCTTCGCCGGCGATGGCGCGGGCGAGCAGCGTCTTGCCGGTGCCGGGCGAGCCGACCAGCAACACACCTTTCGGAATGCGGCCACCGAGTTTCTGGAATTTCTGGGGCTCGCGCAGGAACTCAATGATCTCTTGCAGCTCTTCTTTGGCTTCGTCGACGCCGGCGACGTCCTTGAAGGTCACCTTCTTTTGCTGCGAAGAATGGAGACGGGCGCGGCTCTTGCCGAAGCTGAGGGCCTTGTTGCCGCCAGATTGCATCTGGCGCATCATGAAGATCCAGAAAGCGAGAAGGAGAATAAAGGGAATCGCCTGAATCACAATGGAGACGAAGTTCAAAGAGCTGGAGTCTTTAATCTCGACATCGACCTTATACTGGCGCAGGATGTTGAACACGTCCGGGTAGTTTACCGGAATCAAGGTACGCAGAATGCCATTATCCTTGCTGAAAGTGCCGCGGAGCTCGTTGCCCGTGATGGAGACGCTCTTGACACGGTCTTGTTCAACCTCATTGATGAATTGGCTGAAGGTGAGAGCCTGTTCCTTGGGAGTCTTGGTTTGCTTGACGACGGCCCACAAAAGGACCGCGACACAAATCAGGACGACCCAGAACACGGCAGTCTTAACGGTGGAACTCATGCACTCTCCCTGGCAGCGCAACCAAGCGCTCTGCCTACTCGTACTGACGTAAAATACCTATCGTCTGATTCAGGATGCCACATTATTTTCATCTAAACACTTCGCCGACCCGGCGGTGGCTCGATTCTTTGGATCGGACAAAGTCCTTAACTGATTATCACTCAACCGGATACCGCAACTTTGGGCACCGGGGCGAACCCGAAAACGATCAGCGACGCCGAATCGCTTCGACCAGACAATTTCATCGCCTAGGATGAGGATCGGCCAATTGCGCCTTTCCCATAAGGGGATCCGCTCTGTTTCAAAACGCGCCTTGAGCAATCCGGCCGGGGAATAAGCATCTCCGGGGCGCCAATTCCGGAGCACAAGGCTGGCTCCGGTGGCATCGAAATCCAAACGATCTGCCTCCATAGTACCAAGAGTGACGTGGATGCTGCCGGTGGGCAGCAGAGTGGAACCGGGCAGGGCGAGGGGCAGGCTCCAGTTGCGGTTGCCGGCGGCGGCGAGGGGGACGAAACGAACCCAATCGAAGCTGCGCATGACGTCGACGCCGGGCGTTTGGAGGCGTCCGGAGCCAAGTTGAGGAGCAAAAAGCGCCACGATGGCCTCGACATGTCGGAAGTCGAGTTGTTGGCCAGGGTGAAGATGCTGAATGGCCCAGCGGACCTGACGGCGGCGGAGGGCAGTGTGGAGCGGAGAAACCGGGATCAGCACCGCGTAGCCATCGGTGAGCGGGGGGGGCACGAGCGAGTGGAGGAATTCGTCCTCGTCGAGCGCAATTTGAGCGGTGCGGGCGAGTTGGGCGGGGAGTTGGGGGTTCCAATCGCGGGTGAGGGCGGGCAGCAAATGATGGCGAATGCGGTTGCGGGCGAAGCGCGGGTCGGCGTTGGAGGCATCGATGTGCCAATCCAGGCGGTGGGCGCGCAGATAGGCCACCACTTCGTCACGGGTTACGTCCAGCAGCGGGCGGATGAGGCCTTCGCGGGTAGTGGGAAGAATTGCAGCGAGGCCGGAGGGGCTGGCACCGCGCAGAAGACGGAATAGTACAGTTTCCGCCTGATCGTCCAAGGTATGGCCGGTGGCGATGCGGTGGACGAGCGAGGCGGCGCGGAGATGGGCAAAGAAGGCGAGGCGGGCTTGGCGGGCGTCGTCTTCGGTGGGGCCGACGGCGAGGCTGCGGAGGTGGAAGGGGAGGCCGAGGGAGTGGGCGAGATGGGCGACGAAGAGGGCGTCGGCGTCGGAGTGGGGCCCACGGAGTTGGTGGTTGAGGTGGATGACGGAGAGGGTGACGCCGTGGG
>JAYVUQ010000471.1:0-9055 GCA_043787785.1 Bryobacteraceae bacterium | reverse complement strand
CTTATAAGGCTCACTTGACGAGACCGGAAGCCATTTGGTTAGGCCGCGTCGCCTAGAGAGATAGCAATTTTCATGCCGTTGCATTGCGATTTTTTGATCATTGGGGCCGGAGTGGCCGGATTGCGGGCCGCCATCGAGCTCGCCCCGCACGGCAAGGTACTGGTGTTGACGAAGGACTCGCTCAAAGAGTCTTCCTCCGAATACGCCCAAGGCGGCATCGCTGCCGCCCTCGCCGCCGATGACCAAACCGAACTCCACTTACAAGACACCCTCGTTGCCGGAGACGGGCTCTGCGACGAAGCCGCCGTCCGCACCCTGGTGACTGAAGGGCCCGCTGCCATTGAGGAACTCATCAAGTGGGGCGCCGGCTTCGATCGCGATGGCGCTGAATTGCACTTTGGCCGCGAAGGCGCCCACTCCCGCAGCCGCATTCTGCACGCCCAGGGTGATTCCACCGGCCGCGAACTCGCCCGCACCCTTTACTGGAAGGCGGCCACCTTCGCCAATGTCGAGTTCCGGCGCTTCGCCGCGATGACCGATCTGCTGGTGGACGATGGCGGTGCCGTCGGCGGAGCCGCGGTTTTCGACCAACAGTCGCAATCCTCCTTGGCGGTCTACGCGCGTGGCGTTCTGCTCGCTACCGGTGGCCTGGGCCGCGTCTTCTCCGACACCACCAACCCCGACGTGGCCACCGGCGATGGCGTCGCCACCGCTTTCCGCGCCGGCGCCGACATCGCCGATCTGGAATTTGTCCAGTTTCATCCCACCGCCCTCAGCCTCCCCGGCGCGCCCCGATTTCTGCTTTCGGAAGCTCTGCGCGGCGAAGGCGCTTACCTGCGGAATTCAAAAGGCGAGCGCTTCATGGATCGCTATCACGCCATGGGCGACCTCGCCCCGCGCGATGTCGTCGCCCGCGCCATCGTCATGGAGATGCGCACCACCGGCGGCGCTGTTTTTCTCGACCTCACCCATCTCGGTGCCGACCACATCCGTGTCCGCTTTCCCCGCATCTACGAAACCTGCCTCCTCTTCGGCATTGACCTCGGACGTCAACCCGCCCCCGTCCACCCCGCCGCCCACTACGCCATGGGCGGCGTCCTCACTGACCTCAATGGCCAAACCTCCGTTGCGCGCCTCTTCGCCGCCGGTGAAGCCGCCTGCACCGGCGTCCACGGCGCCAATCGCCTGGCCAGCAACTCCCTGCTCGAAGGCGTCGTCTTCGGCGAACGCGTCGGCCGCGTCATGGCCAGTTTGAGCGCCCGCCCCGGAGCCGCCGAAATCGACTTGCCCGAGAACCGCTTTCCCCAAATCTCCCAAGTCGAACTCCGCCGCCTCGCCTGGGAGCAATGCGGCATCGTCCGCGACGGCGCCGGCTTACAAACCGCCGTCGATACCCTGGCTAACCTGCCCCACGCCACCCGCGCCAACCTATCCCGTGTCGATTTCGATACCCGCAGCATCGACGAAGTCCTCCGCATTCTCGCCACCTGCGCCATGGCGCGTCACGAGAGCCGCGGCGGCCATTACCGCACCGACTTTCCCCTCAAAGACGACGTCCACTTCCACGCCCACTCCGTCATCGCCCGCCACCGCGGCGTCCGATTTGTGCAGCAGATTAACCGCGCGTAGCCCCTTTGGCCTGTTCACGAATACCATTTCAAGGGCAGAATTCAGCGGCCTCGTCTGGGTCGGGCGAAAAATAGGGTGTTCATGCGCACTTCGGCGGGCCCGTACGTAAGCGGTGGTAGCCCGGGTATCTTTACAGTCAGGCGAACAATGCCCTCACCTCCCGCGAAAAAACACACGGCCGTCGGAAGCGGCTAGATAGCTGGAATCGGTGCGGAGGTAGCGTACCTGTCGTGGTCTACCAACCGTGTCTAACTCCACTCGTGCTCCAGGCAGCGATGCGACGCCCAACCAATTTCCCTTCGCCCCCGTATTCATCAGTAACCGGGCACGGCCGTTGTTCGTGTTAATCACAATGTCTACGTCTCCATCGTTGTCCCGGTCGCCAAAGGCCGCGGCGCGATGGATGCCGGGCCGCTCCAGGGCAGGTTCGGCGGCCTTCTCGAAGCGTCCGCTGGTTTGCCGCAGCAGAAGGTTTCGTTCCAGGAAGGGTTGTGGCTGTCCGCGTTGCTCTTCACGCCGCGTGACGGCTCCATTGGCGAGAAAAAGGTCGAGGTGTCCGTCGCGGTCGAAGTCCAACCAGCCGACGCCAAAGCCGGTAAACAACTAAGTGAGGGCGTGGACACCCGTACGGGCCGAGACATCGACGAATTCGCCGCGGCCGGAGTTGGCGAACAGCGTCGCCCCTTCGCGCATCAGGTTCAGGACTAACAGGTCCTCGTCGCGAACCTCAATTGGACCAAGGGTGCCCACAACGTTCGTTTCGGCATCGACTTCATTCATCACCAGATGAATCACTGGCAGCCCGAGCTAGGCAACTACAGCCCGCGCGGTGGTTTCAATTTTGTCAACGGTGTCACCGGCCTGAGCGGCGGACCGGCGGCCAATAACTTCAATGCCTACGCTTCGTTCCTGCTCGGTTTGCCGGGTGTGATGGGTAAGGCTTATCAGTTCTACGACCCCATGCGCACGCGGGAGTTCCAGCAGGGCTACTACATTCGGGATAACTGGCAGGTCAGCCGGAAACTCAGTCTGAATATCGGCATGCGTATGGAGCACTTCCCCATCATGAGCCGCGGCGAATTCGGGATCGAGCGCTATGATCCGATCACCAACAAAGTGCTCATCGGCGGACGCGGTAACGTGCCGCGCAATGCCGGCACCGAAGCGATCTCTATCATGTGGGCGCCCCGCATGGGCATGGCCTATCGCTTGAACGAAAAGACCGTGATTCGCGCCGGCTATGGGATCACCAATGACCCTTATCCGACCAGCCGTCCGCTCCGCAGTCCCTTCCCCGCCGTCATTGTGGACGAGTATATTCAAACCAACGGCTTCGTGCCGTCTGGTTCTCTCGCCACGGGCATTCCGGCCGTGCGTTTTCCGGACATCTCCTCCGGGGTGATCGATATTCCGAACACCATCTCGACAAATTCTCTGCAACCGGGTAAGTTCAAGCGCGGTTACATCCAAAGCTACAACTTCACCATCCAGCGCGAGCTGCCGGGCGGCTTCGTCTTGCAGACCGGCTACGTGGGCACCCGTTCCATCCGTTCGGGCGTCACTTACTTCAACGGCAATGCGGGATTGGTTCCCGGGGTTGGCGTCAACGGACGTCCCCTCCGCGGCACTTTCGGCGTGGGCGTTGACCGGAACTTCTTCATTCCGATGGGCGATAACCGCTACGACGGTCTACAGACCAACGTCAGCCGCCGCTTCAGTGGTTTCTTCCTCACCATGTCTCATACTTGGTCGAAGACCATTTCTACGGTTCCCGGCGGCGCCAACAACGCGAATGGCTTAGGCCAAGCCGGAGGCAACTCTGACAATGGGCTCGCCTTCTACGTGCCTTCCCAATTCAGCGCCAATCGCGCGCTCGCCGCATTCGATCGCAATCAGGTTTTCCAGACCGCGATCACTTACGAATTGCCGTTTGGCAGGGGTAAGAGCTTCCTCACCGACGGTCCCGCTGGGAAGATTTTCGGTGGTTGGCAGATCAACTCCTCGCTCTCAGCCGTCTCGGGCAATCCCTTCACTGTACTGTCGGACGGTGCTTCCCTCAACGCTCCGGGCAACGTCCAGGTCGCCGATCAGGTTGGCCCCGTACGGAAGCTGGGCGGTGTGGGCCTCGGCGATCCTTATTACGATCCTTCTTCGTTCGCGGCCGTCACCGGCGCGCGTTTCGGCAACTTGGGTCTCTATAACCTCCGCGGACCCGGCTTCTTCAACATGAACGCTGGTCTCTTCCGCTCGTTTAAGTTCACCGAACGCTGGAATCTTCAGTTCCGTGCGGAGGGCTTGAACGTAACCAACACTCCGCAATTGCAGAATCCGAATGTGACCGTCATCGCGCCTGCCAATTTCATGCGCATCACGGCCGCCAACCAAACCCAGCGGACCTTCCGTTTCGGCCTCCGTCTCGCCTTCTAAGCGAGGCGCGTTGAAATAATCAAAACGGCGGATCCGCGAGGGTCCGCCGTTTTGCATTTGCTCCGGCACACCCACCCCAAATAGATCGAACATAATAGTGGCAGGAGCGTTCTTCTCATATGAACCTTGCCGCCCTTGCCTTGCTGCCCGCCGCGACCTTCGCGGTGACGCCGGTCACCTATAGCCAACACATCGCGCCGATTCTGTATAAAAACTGCGCCTCCTGCCACCGGCCCGGCGAAGCTGCTCCGTTCTCGCTGCTGACCTATGACGACGCCAAGAAGCGGGCCCAACTGCTGGCCGCAGTCACCAAATCCGGCTTTATGCCGCCGTGGAAAGCGGAAGCCACCTCTTACCCTTTCCGCGATGAGCGGCGTCTCACCCCTGCCGAACTGGCGCTTTTGCAGGAATGGGCCAAGCAAGGCGCGCCCAAAGGCGACCCGGCGCAGATGCCCGCCCCGCCGAAATTTGTCGCCGGTTGGCAGTTGGGCAAGCCCGACCTGATCCTCGAAATGCCCGAGGCCTTCGATGTCCCCGCGGACGGGCCAGACCTTTACCGCAACCTCGTCATCCCGCTCAACCTGCCGGACCAAAAGTACGTCCGCGCCGTGGAACTGCGCCCCACCGCCCGCAAAACCGTCCACCATGTGCTCTACTTCGCCTCACCCGCCAAGCCCGGTGAAACCATCTCTGCCACTAACCCTATGGGCGCGCCCGGATCAGTTCCGCTCGGCGGTTGGGCGCTCGGCGCGCAGCCCCACTTACTACCCGAAGGCCTCGCCCTACCGGTTCCCGCGCATACTAACCTTGTCTTCCAATATCACTTTCATCCCAGCGGCAAGGCGGAAAAAGAGAAATCGCTCGTTGGCCTCTACTTCGCGGACAAAGCCCCGGAGCGCAGCCTGTTTTCGGTGCAGGTGCCCAACTCCTTCGGCGTCTTTTCTAACCTCGATATTCCCGCCGGCGCGAGTAACTTCCGCATCGAAGACACTTACACCCTGCCCATCGACGTGGAGGCCGTCAGCATTGGGGCGCACGCTCATTATCTGGGCAGGGAAATGAAGATGACCGCCACCCTGCCCAACGGCGAAGTAAAAACGCTGCTCGCCATCAAGGATTGGAACTTCGCCTGGCAGGACCGTTACTTCTTTCAGCAACTCATCCCCCTGCCCAAGGGCACCCGGCTCGATGCCTATGTAAGTTGGGATAACTCGACGGCCAATCCGAATAACCCCAACCCGGCACCGGTCCGCATACAATGGGGCGAAGAATCGTTTGACGAAATGGGCAGCGTCGGCTTGCAAGTGATTCCGGCGCGCCAAGCTGAATACGCCGACTTACGAAATTCCTATAGCGGCCACGTCCGTTCGCGCGCCATTCCGGCCATCATGAAGGACCCGACTCTCATGGAGCGCATCCGCAAGCACCTGCCAGAGGGTGCAGGAGTCGAGCGCCTGCGCGGCGCCAGCAAATGATCGCTTTATTTCTTGCCCTGGTGCTCCCAGATATCGACGGCGTGGCCCATCGATTCTTCGAGCCCGGCCACACCACGGCCCTCTTCTTCATCACCCACGATTGTCCCGTCTCCAACCGCTACGCCCCCGAAATCCGGCGCATCTGCACCGATTACCAGGCCCATGGCTTGAGATGCGCGCTGGTCTATGTCGACCCCGCGCTTTCTGAACCCGCGGCCCGCGTCCATGCCGCCGAATTCCAGCACGGGGACTATCCGCGGTTGATCGACCGCCAACACACCCTCGTCAAGGGGGCTGGCGCAACCACGACGCCCGAGGTGGCCTTAATCGCCAAAGACGGCAAGCTCGCCTATCGCGGCCGCATCGATGATCTCTACGTCACCTGGGGCAAGCCTCGCCGCGCCGTCCAGGACGCCACTTTCCGCCGAGCCCTCGACGCCTATTTCAGTGGCCAGCCCATCACTCCCAAAACGACGAAAGCCGTCGGCTGTTTCATCGCTGACCTGGCCTCTGGATTGCGCCGGAAAGCTAAAAGATAAACTTCAGCTGGTAGCGAATTACGCGGCCCCCGCCATCGAGGACTCCCAGATTCAAGAAGCGCCCGGCCGGCGAGTTGGTAACGTCGCTGGCGGGCGTGCTGTTGCCAGGCGCGAACGGGCTCACCGAGCCAAGCCCGCGCTGCGGGTGGTTTAGGAAGTTATACATCTCGGAACGAAACTCCACCCGGTAATTCTCCCTGATGCGAATCTCCTTGAAGAAATTCACGGAAAGGTCGTTGGTGGGGCCGCTGCGGAAGGTGTTGCGGGCCAGGTTGCCGGTGCGCGCCGGCGTCGTGCCACTGTTGGCCAGCAGGCCGATGTAGCGGGCGGTGGAAGGGTCAATCGCCGGGGTGTTGGGCAAGTCAGGGTTCACGTAGCCGCCGCTCGCCAGGGGGCGCGCGCGAACGCCGGCGCTGCCAGTGGGGTTCACGTCCGGACGATCATTGGCCCCGTCCAGGCCGTCGGCGTCCAAGCCGTTGTTGATGTTTACCGGAACACCGGTTTCATATTGATAAAGTCCAGAGACGCTCCAGCCGCCGAGCACCCGTCCCGCCAGGCCACGCTGCGCCTTAAAGATCGGCAGCAGGTAGTTATATTGGAAGACGAAGCGGTGCGGACGGTCGGCCAGTGAATAGCTGCGTTCACGCGGCAGGCCGCCAAAGATGGTCGGCACGGCCGACGTAGCCGGCGCACCCGACGCCGCAAAGATCTCGCTGCCATAGTCGAGCAGCTTGGAGAAAGTGTAAGCCGCCGAAATCAGGGAACTGCCCATGCGGCGATTCAGGCTGGTCTGCAACGAATGGTAGTTCGACGATCCGTTATTGGTGCGAATGCCGCGTATGCCCTGCAGCGGGTCAAACCGGCCCACCAGGCGGGCGGGGGGAATGCTGGCCACATTGGCCGGGTTGATGCGGAGCGAAGCGGGTACCAGCGGATTGAAGTTTTCAGTGGCGAAGAGCTTGGTGCCCTTCGATCCCACGTAAGAGACGTCCAGGATCATCTTCTGCGGCAGTTCGCGCTGAATGCCGAGCGACCAACGCTGGTAATAAGGGTTCACCAGATTCTTGATAATCAAGTTCTGGCCATCCAGCGGACTCAGCGCGCGCGCTGTCCGCGGAAAGCTAGCCGTCGCGTTGGCCAAGCCGCGCGGGCCATCCGCCGCCGTGCCAATGATGTTCGTCACCACCACGTTGGGCGACGAAGTGGCGGCATTCGAAGCGATGTTATTGAAGAACGAATCAAAGCCAAGCTGGTAACCTGTGCGGATGACGGTCCTCTTGCCCCCAAACAGCCAGCCCAGTGGGCCGCTTTGAATATTGGGGTTATAGGCTAAGCCGAATCCGGGCGCGAAGTTATTCGGATCGTTGTTCACCTTGTTGGGCTGTGAATAGGGCCCGGTGAAGGTGACCGGGTCGATATTAAAGAGGCCCGTGTAAGCCGGCGTAGGGATCACGTTCATAGGCGTACCGAAGTATTCATAACGCAGGCCCAGCGTGAGGGTGAGCGCCGAAGTGGCGCGCCAACGGTCTTGCACAAAGAGGCCCTGCCGGGTCAGGTTTGGATAGTAAGCGGGGTTGCCGAAGTCGCGGTTGGCCGAGCCATTGTTGCCCGTGAAATTGTCGACGAAGTTAGCAAAGCCGGTGAAGCCGCCGCCCGCCTGAAAGATGAGCGAGCCGCGCTCGTTAATCGGCGCGTACTGCCGCGAACGCTGCACCAGCAGTTCGCCGCCCGCCCGAACCGTATGCGTGCCGCGGACCACCGAAATGGTGTCCTGCAACAGGTAATTGTTGGCGACGCGGCCTTGCGGCAGATTCGTTTGTACCCCCATATAGCCGCCAATGGCGCGGCCCACGCCCGAGGCCGTCAGTCCGGCGATGTTGTAGAGCGGAGTCTGGAGCGCCAACGGGTCTTTCGCATCCACCGGAAAGGCCAGCGCAATGCGGTTATAGGCGAGCCGCAACTCGTTGGTCATGGTGGGAGAGAAAACGTGCGTCTCGCTGATGAGAGCGTTCTGGTAACGATTCCTCTGGCTGGTGATGAAGGTGGGGAAGTTGATGGCGGAGACCGCGTTGACGTTGTCGTCGAAGCCGTAGCGGCCGGAAAGTTGATCTCGCGCGGAGAGCGAATAGTCGATGCGGGTGACCGTCTGGCGGTCGCGGAAGGTCTGCGGATAGCCGACCACGAAAGTTCCGAACTCGATGTCTGGCCTGCCGTCGCCCAGGGCCACGGGGAAGAATTGCGAATTCGCCGTGTAGGCACCGGTGATCGAATTGAACAGGTCGATACGGGGATTGCGTCCAGCCGGAAACAGGCCGTTCAATACGCTGCGTCCGCTGGCGCTGGGCACGATTACATCGGTTGACCCGGATGAGCGCTGGCGCTGCTCCTGAAAGCTCTGAAAGAAGAAAAGCTTGTTGCGCACAATGGGGCCGCCCACGGTGCCAGACCACCATTGCTCGGTGCCTGGCAGCGGCTTGCCACGCTTCTGCACATTCGCATCGAGCGACTGGATCAGCGTCACCGAGTCGTCGTTGGTTAAGTCCAGCAGCAAGCCGGCCGTGCCATGAAACTGGTTGGTGCCGCCGCGCGTGATCACGTTCACCACGCCCCCGCCGGCGCGGCCATATTCGGAATCGTAGTTTGAAGTCTGTACGGCCACCTCTGCCACCGCATCGGGATTGCGAATCTGGAAGGCTTGGCCGGCGATGGAAATATCATTGTTTTCGGTGCCGTCGAGCAGGAAGTTATTGGAACGGCCACGTGCGCCATTGACGACAAAAGTGGCGGTGCCGAAGCCGCCGCGGTTGCTGCTGACACCGGGGACGGTTAACGCCAGCGCGACCGGATTGCGCCCCGCCACCGCGATCTGCGTAATCTGCGATTGGCTAAAGTTAGCACCGCGTTGCGGAGCCTCCACCTGCAGGGCCTGCGCTTCGGCGGTCACCTCCACCGTCTGCGTTTGGTCACCCACCTTCAGCTTCATAT
>JAYVUQ010000470.1:0-1756 GCA_043787785.1 Bryobacteraceae bacterium | reverse complement strand
GCGCCGCAGTCCGGCTCGCCCATGACCTACTCGGTCAACGGCAAGCAGTACATCATCGTGTCGGTTTCCGGTGGCGCGTATTCCGGCGAGTACATCGCTTACGCTCTGCCCGATGCCAACTAGCTTGAAAAAAGCTGTTTGCCTGCTCAGCGGTGGTCTCGATTCCTCCACCTGTCTGGCCTTGGCATTGCGCCAGGGCTTTGATGTTTATGCACTCTCGTTCGACTACGGGCAGCGCCACCGCATTGAACTGAAATCGGCGAGCCTCGTTGCCCACGCGCTTGGCGCGTCCGTCCATCGCACCGCTACAATCGACCTCCGCGCCTTCGGCCACTCCGCGCTTACCGACGATATCGCCGTCCCACACAACCGCGACGAAGCCTCCATGGCCACCGGAATCCCCATCACCTACGTTCCGGCACGCAATACGATTTTCCTTTCCTTCGCGCTCGCGTGGGCCGAAGTTCTGCAATCCGGTGACATCTTCATCGGTGTGAACGCTCTCGATTATTCCGGCTACCCCGATTGCCGCCCGGAATTCATCGAAGCCTTCCAGCGCATGGCCAACCTCGCCACCAAAGCCGGTGTGGAGGGAACCACTCGTATTCGCATTCATACGCCGCTGCTGCAAATGTCGAAAGGGGATATCGTGCGTCTGGCCAGTGACCTCACCCTGCCTTTCGAACTCACCCACAGCTGCTACGATCCCGGGCCGGCGGGCGGCCCCTGCCACGAGTGCGATTCCTGCCAGTTGCGCGCCAAAGGTTTCCGCGAAGCCGGCGTCACAGATCCGGTTGCAGGCCGCTAGCCATGCGTATCTCCGAGATCTTTTATTCGGTACAGGGCGAAGGCGGTCTTATGGGCGTGCCCAGCATCTTCATCCGCACCACGGGCTGCAATCTGCGTTGCTCGTGGTGCGACACACCCTATACTTCCTGGCATCCTGAAGGCGACGAAATGTCGTTGGAAGCCATCCTCGCGCGCCTTGCCGAGTGGCCCCAGGCTGGCCATGTGGTGGTAACCGGCGGCGAGCCCATGATCGCTCCGGGCATCCCCGAACTCACCGAAGCACTACGCGCCCGTGGCCTGCACATCACCATCGAGACAGCCGGTACCGTCTTCGCACCCATTGCCTGCGACTTGATGAGCATCAGCCCCAGGCTTTCGAATTCAACGCCGGAAGGTCCGTTTCGCAATCAGCATGAGCGCCTCCGCATCCAGCCCGCGGTGCTAACCCGGTTGATGGCGATCTGCGATTACCAGCTGAAATTCGTCATCGCCGCCGAATCCGATCTCGCTGAAGCCCGCCAACTCATCGCCACGCTCCACGCCCCGGCGTCCAGGGTGATTCTCATGCCCGAAGGAATCAGCGTGGAAACCCAAAACGCCCGCAGCCCCTGGGTCTCCGAACTGGCCAAGCAGCACGGCTATCGCTTCAGCCCGCGGCTACACCTTTATTTGTATGGCAACAAACGCGGAACCTAACCCGCCAATCTCGCTGGAAATGCGGTATAACTATCCCGTATGACTCGCCGCACCTTCATCGCCGCCGCTGCTACGCACCCAGAGTGCCTTGCCCTTCGAATCAAGTTTGACCAGGCAAAAGTCCAAGCCGCCAAGTCCCCGACGTTCAAGTGCTCCGAACTTGCCGTCGTCAGTCGTCTCACATGCCATGAAAACATTGCCTTCACGATCAACCGTGATGCAACGGCACTTATCATTCTTCGCGCCACCACCAACGAATACCCAGTCAAAG
>JAYVUQ010000469.1:0-2653 GCA_043787785.1 Bryobacteraceae bacterium | reverse complement strand
GATCTTTCGTGTGGCTGTTCGCGAAGTAGAAGCTTGGTTATTTGCGGACCATCAAAACATGGCCACCTTTCTGAAGGTGAACGTAAAGCATTTTCCCTTTCAACCGGATGCTGAGCCTGATCCAAAGAAGACGCTGATCCGGCTGGCCGGGTTCTCGACGTCGAGAGACGTTCGCGCCGATCTAATTCCGGTGAAAGGCAGCACGGCCACCCAAGGCCGCGGTCACAACACCCGCTTAGTGTCGTTCGTGGAGGAGTATTGGGATCCGCAAAGAGCCGCAAAACGGTCACTAAGCCTGGCCAGCGCAATTTCGCCGACTCGAGTCGTTTAAACCCGACTGGGGGCCCACCCTGCATCATCCGTGATAAAACGGTAACGACGATGAAAGCGCTACTGCTCGAACAATATATGCAACTGGGTTATCAGGAGATGCCTGAGCCCACCATTTCACCCGACGAGGTGTTGATCCGCGTGAAGGCCTGCGGCATTTGCGGATCCGACGTCCATGGGCTCGACGGCTCCACTGGCCGCCGCATTCCGCCCATCGTCATGGGGCACGAAGCCGCCGGGGTGATTGAGCAAGTGGGTGGCAACGCGAAGGGCTGGCAGGCCGGCGACCGCGTCACTTTTGATTCCACCGTTTCCTGCGGCCAGTGCTACTTCTGCGCGCGCGGGGAAATTAACCTTTGCGACAACCGGCAGGTGCTGGGCGTCTCCTGCGGCGAGTTTCGCCGCCATGGCGCCTTTGCCGAACTGGTCTCCGTACCGGCGCGCATTCTCTACCGCCTGCCAGACTCGTTGGGCTTTGCCCAGGCCGCGATGATTGAGGCCGTTTCTATCGCCGTCCACGCCGTCAACATCACGCCTAAGAGCCTGGGCGACACCGCCGTCGTGGTTGGCAGCGGCATGATCGGTCTGTTGACGATCCAAGCGGCCAAGGCCGCCGGATTTGCGCGGGTCTTCGCCGTGGATCTTGACGATAACAAGCTCGCTACCGCTAAGCGCCTGGGCGCCGACGAGACATTTAACCCCAAGACGGCGGATGTGCCGGCCGCGATTTATGCCCTCACCAACGGGCGCGGCGCCGATGTGGCGCTGGAAGCGGTGGGCGCAGCCGCCCCCATCAAGACCGCGATCATGTGCGTGAAAAAGGGTGGCACGGTTACGTTGATTGGCAACCTGGCCCCCAACATTGAGCTACCCCTGCAAGCGGTGGTGACGCGGCAGATTCGGCTGCAAGGCTCCTGCGCTTCGGCTGGCGAATACCCGGCCTGCATCGAGCTGCTGGCCAATGGCACCATCAACGTCGACGAGATCATCAGTGCCCGCGCCCCCCTGGCCGAAGGCGCAGACTGGTTCAAGCGTCTTTACGCGCATGAACCGAACCTGATGAAGGTTATCCTCGAGCCTTAGGGGTTGAAGCCCGGGCGGATATGGTCCGCTAGAACCGGCGCGACAAGCTGAACATGATCGCGTAGTCGGCGAAAGCCGCATCGCCATGCCGCCTGTTCCGGTAGTCGGCCACGCTGCGCTTCCGGTTCCGCTCGATCGCCCAGGGAATATTGCAGGAGAACATATACCCGCCGCGGACGTAGAGGAATCCGGGGTCTAGCGAAATGGCATAGCCCGGCCGGCGGAAGCCGTCGCTTTTGCCGAATGCATCGCGCACGGGAACGCCTTCCATGCGTCCGCCAAAGCTGACGGCCAAGCCTTTGATTTTCGGGATCGGGCGGCCAATGCCACCTCGGTACAGATACTGGTCCGTTACCGATAAGACTGTCTCACCGGGCGCCGTCCGGAACGAAGAAACACCGTTGGTATTGCGCGGATTGAATAAGTAAGTGCCGGTGAAGTAGAGCTCGCTCTTGAACGGAATGCGTTTGAAACCCTGTAACTCAATCGCCAGGCCAGTGCCGCCGTCACCCGCTTGCACTGACTGGTCAGCCGTGGCGATGATACTTTCGCCGCGCGCATTCGTCGCCCGCCCCGTGGCATTGTACTTACCCGTGGGAAGCTTCAAGAACATGCCCACCGAGATATTATCCCCAGACTCTGTGGGCGGCTTAAACACCCACGCCCGCCCGCCAATCGACATGTCGCCAATGCCATTGACGACAAACTTTCCCCGTGGGTTATACAGCTGGTTGCGATGGGCAAAAATCAATGGCAAACTCGCACCCACACTCCAGCGCGGCGTCAGTTGGCGCTCCACACTAACATCCAGCAAGTGGTAAATATTCAGGATTTGCGTGCCCGCGATCTCCCGCTGCTTCTGCTCCACCGTGCCGACAAAGTGGCGATAAGACGGTTGGTAGCGATAGCCCATGCCCACCGTCCAAAGACGGGGGTGTTTATGTTCGTCGCGACCACAAGTCGCCAGTGCGAGCGCGCCTAACCCGGGCGTGCCTTGACGTGCGGCCACTCAACCTTGGCCGGCGCCGGGCTGCACGTACAGCAGGATACCGGCAAGGGCTTTGGCGGCGTGGAAAAAAGACCGTAGTTTCAAGCCCTGACAGTAACACTGTCGCTTTGGCCGCTCCAATACCTAAAATCAACTACTAACTATTCATCAACCAAATGCCGGCCGGCACCAATACGGCGGCGGCCATTGTCCAACCCGTGATGGCTTCGCCTTGAAAGACGGCGCTCATCA
>JAYVUQ010000468.1:0-14198 GCA_043787785.1 Bryobacteraceae bacterium | reverse complement strand
CTGGCTTGCGCCAACCGGTAACGCAGCAACCTTTCGAGCCGTCGATGGTCGGCTTGTAAACGATCAAGTAAGTCCTGCCGGTTGCCAATCACTAGCTCCGCCGCGGCCGATGGCGTTGGCGCGCGCAGGTCAGCGACAAAGTCGGCGATCGTAAAGTCAGTCTCGTGGCCAACGGCGGAAATGACGGGCACGGTGCTTTCGAAAATCGCGCGGGCGACAACTTCTTCGTTGAACGCCCACAGGTCTTCGAGCGAGCCGCCACCGCGGCCAACGATCACCACCTCTGCCCAACCGGAGTCGCTAAAGTACCGCAAACCGGCCGCAATCTGCTCTGCCGCGCCCGGACCCTGGACCAGCGCCGGATAGAGCCGGATATGCAAGCCGGGGAAGCGCCGCGTAAGCACGTTCAGCATGTCTTCAATCACCGCGCCGTCGGGCGAAGTCACCAAGCCGATCCGCCTTGGATGCTTGGGTAATGTCCGTTTTCTGGCCGAAGCAAACAACCCTTCGGCCCCTAGCTTCTGCTTCAGCTTCTCAAACGCCACCTGCAAAGCGCCTAGGCCCTGCGGCTCAAGCGCCTCGACGATGAACTGGTAGACGCCACGCAGTTCGTAAACGTCGAGGGAGCCGCGCGCTTGTACGGCCAAACCGTCCCGGGGCTTTACCTTCAGGCGGAACGCCGACCCCTTGAAACAGACGCAAGAAAGCTTGGCACCCGCGTCTTTCAAGGCGAAATACCAATGGCCGCTGCTGGCCAACTTACACTCAGTGATTTCGCCAGTCACCCAAATTCCGGAGAAATTACCTTGTAACTTCTCGCGGATCTCCTGGGTAAGTTCGGTTACCGTGCGCGAAGCCGGAGTCCATATAAGGGGCATCTGCATACTTACTCGTCCCGATGTACGGTGTGGGGTGAAAAGGCCGGCAGACAGATCGCAATGTACTCGGCGCCATCGGGCGTCGAGTAACGCACCCATTCCCCGCCCCGCGTGAGTACGGCTTGGCCCTCCGAGACGTCCATTACGCCCGCGCGGTGCTCTACGCGCATCATGCCCTTCAGCACCAGCGTATATTCGTCAAACTCGGGTTGCTGGCCCGGCTCGCTCCAACCGGCGGGGGAACGCATGTGGGCGACGCTCATACGGCTGTCGCCCGAATTTACGCCGCCTACATATTCGTCGATCAGTTTATTGCCAGGCACCGGAATCCGGGTTGGTTTCGCAATCAATTCAGGCATAAGTCTCCGTAAGTAAGGCGCCCCAATGGAAGCCGGCGCCAAAGGCCGCAAATACGACAGGTAAGCCGGGAACCAAAGGTTCGCCGGAAAATCTCTCCGATGCGGCAATCAGCATCGATGCCGACGACGTATTTCCGTAGCGCCGAATATTCGAGTAGAACCTTGCCGGCTCCACACCCAAGGCCTGGGCTACCCGGTCAATCAAGTTCTGATTCGCCTGATGCATGAGATACAACGGCACCTCCGCGGGGGCGCGCCCGTTGCGTTCAAGCACCATCGAAATCGCAGCCGGAATCTTGCGCGACGCTTGCATAATGACCACGCGGCCATTCATCTCGAGCGGCCGACCGTGTTCCAACTTCAGGTCCTCGGCAAACATGCCATCGGAAGCTAATTCGGAATCGATCACCTTCAGCATGCCTTGCGTGGGATGCACGATACAGGCACCAGCGCCGTCACCAAAGAGGATTGCCACGCCCTTCTCGAGCGGCTGCCTTTCGATCACGGCGGACATCTTCTCGGCGCCAATCACCAGGATAGGGCCCCTCGCCAGCCTAGCCGCCAAGGCCAAGCCAAAGAGGCTACCGGCGCTGGCCATCGGCAAGTCGATTGCGGGCACGAGAGTAGCACCTAGGCGCTCCGCCACCGAGACGGCCGGGCCGGGAAAGCTGCGCGGAGAAGTGCCACTGGCCACCATAACCATTTCGAGTTCACCCACCGCAACGCCCGCCGCCGCGAGTGCCGCAACGCCGGCCTTCACGGCCATGTCGACCAGGCTTTCGTCATCAGCGAAGCGTCGCTCTTCAATGCCAGAGACGTTCAAGATCCAAGCCGGGTCGCTGTCGACGCGAGCGCCGATCTCGGCGTTGGTGACCACGCGCGGGGGTAAGTAATGGCCAAAGCCAGCCAAGTAAGCCAAGGCGGTTACCCTTGGTTCTCTAGATACTCGACGATGCGATTGATCGAATCGAACTTACGCGGATTCAAGTCACGGTCCGGGATGGTGATCCCGAACTCGGCTTCGATACCACTTACCAGATCGGTGAGCGCGAAGGAGTCCAGGAGGCCCGAATCGAAGAGACTCTCGTCAGGGTCAGGGGAGACGGGGCGCTTGGCCGCCGTCTGTACGATTTTGAGGATTCTGTTCTGTTTTTCCATTTTCAGTTGCGGTAAACACCCGGTCTCGCACGCGCAGATACGTCGCGTATTGTTCCATCAAGTCATTAAACAGAGTAGCGCCAATTAGCCGGTATCCGGCGGCGGTGAAGTGGACATAGTCGCTTTGCGCCGCGCCCGCGGTTACCCAGCGCCGCATGGCACCCGCGCCACCCATGCGCTCGCGCAGATCCCAGAAGGCGCAGCCGTGTTCGAGCGCGGCTTCGCGCTGCGCTTGAGCAATCATCTCCAAGCGCGGAAACGGCGCCATGCGATACAGGCGATCCGGCGGACCCAGTACCAGAATGCTTGCCGCCGGCGCGGCCTGCCGCAATTTCGCCAGCACCCCGGCAAACAAGGCCTTGTACGACTCAAGCGTATAATCCCGATTGCCCGCCTCATTGGTGCCATAAGCCAGCACAATCAAGCCCGGCGCGCGCCGCGACAATTGCGGCACCCAGATACTCGCGTCCCAGCCATCGATAATACCCGCTTGTGCACCGTTGATACCTAACTGATCGTAGGTGACGCCACGCGCTTTTTCTGAGACAAAACCAAACAGACGCACTGGGGCGTCGTCGCTCGTTTCCACCTCGATGCGGCTCGCTTCGCCCACACTCTGTTCAATGAACGCGAAGCCTTCTGGCCCATCGGTAGAGATGGTTTGCAGCGGCTGACCATCGGCCGACAAGGTGAGGCCGCCACCGCCGGGCTGGCGCAGGAACTGTACTTCCACCTGCTTGGCCGTGGGCGACAGGGTGACCGTTTCGCCTGGCCGGGTGGCCGAAAGGCTCGCGCCGGCGATGCCGTGGCGGCCATCGCTCGACTGCGACATGTTGCCCTGCAAACGCCAGCCGGCGCTGCTGGTGGTGCGCAGGTCGAGCCGGCGATAGGTGGCGCGGCCGGCGCTAACAAAGCCCGCGCCGCCGTCGCCAAAGCGTAGTTGAAAGGCCGAGCGCAGCGTATGCGTCCATTCATCGGCGGCGGTATGAGAGTCGCCGAACTGCACCATGCGTAAAGGCGCAGTAGCCTCGTTGAGGTCTACACGCCGCAGTTGCTCGAAGAACGGGACCAGGGCGGTGGCGCCTTCAATCACGGAAGCGGGACGATTCTCCAAGCGTTCCTCAATCTCTTCGTGGGCCACGGTGCGCGCTTGCGCCATCTGGGCTAACTGCGCGGCGGTGGGCCGGCGTACGGGCACGCGCCGGGTGGCGGAGCGTTTGGCAAGAGCCTTTTTCTTGACTGGCGGCACGGCACTTGCCATCAGGGCCAGCGAGAGGGCCAACACGAAGCTCTGAAATGGCAAACGCATGAATCCGTTTTTATGGTCGCAGATTTGCATCAGGCTTGCCGGTTTTGGCAAAGCCCTGGGTGAGCCGCTGCGTCTTGAACTTGTTGTAGCTATCCAGCAGCGCGCGGTAGAAAAGATTGCCGACAATCTTGGCGCCGGACGGCATGGGGTGAATAAAGTCCGCACCCACCAGCCGGGGCTCGGCGCCGTACCATTCGCCCATGGTGCCGTTGCCGCCCATGGCCATGAAGGTATTGAAGAAGGCGCACTTCTGTTCGGCGGCCACGCGCTGCTGGATGGCAACGACGCGGCTGAGCGCCGGTACCGTGCCGATGGTGCCGTTGGGCAGGCGTTGGCCGCGGTCCATCGGGCTCATGATGAGAACGCTGCTTTGGGGCAGAGCCTTCCGTACGCGCCGCAAGGCTTCGCGTAGTTCGAGCTCATAAGAGGTATCGACAAACTTCTCGTAGACGCTCTCGTTGGTGCCATAGTTGATCACCACCAAGTGGGGATTGGCATGCCGCAGCAGACGCGCCCAGTGGCCTTCATTCATCATCTTGGAGACAACCGAAATGTAGGCGCCGTTGACGCCCAAGCTCGAATAAATGAGACCCGGAGATTTGCGATGAAAGTCGATGCCAAACGCTCGCACGGGGCCGCCCTCCACCAGCACTTGCAATTCGCGGGTGTTGGGTGGCAAATCGAAGGCGGCAAATAACTCTTCGGCTGCCCCGGCATTAGTGGGTAAGCGGCCGATCGGTACCCGATCGGCCATGACGGTCAAGGTGCCGCCACCGGGCTGGCGCAAGGCGCTCACCTCGGCGCGTTGTTGTGCGGCCTTGGTCCAAGTGAAGCGGGAATAGGCACCGGGCGCGCCATCGAACGAGACAGCGCCCAGGCCATAGCGGCCTTGCATCGGCCCAGGACCCTTGGGCCCTATGTTGGCGGGCGTAATTTCCCAGCCCTCGGAGGTGACGGCAATGCCCTTGTGCTCGTACCAAGCCCAGGGCTTGGCGATCAGATGATAGCCGTGGCCGGCGTCGCCAAACTGGGTTTGCAACAGTTGGCGCACGTCGGCCGTAATCATGTCGGCGGTGGTGGGCGAGTCACCATAATGCAGAACCTGCACCTGGGTACCAGCCCCTAACTCGGTCTTTTGGAGGGCTTCGAAAAAGGCAACCAAACTTCCCGGCGGCGCGATGATGGGATAAACACCCAACTTGCCTACCTTGGCATCGGGCCGTAACCGGTCAAACTCGTCTTCCACCGGCGTGGACGAATTCTTGCGGGCCACAAATTCCAGCACGGTGGGCACGGTATGCCAGTCGAAGACTTTGTAATTCTTAAACGCGGGAAGATAGTCCGGGATGGTTACTAGAACCAGCAGGCATCCGAGCGTGAGAAAAGTCTTGGGCATCAGAATTTCGTATAAATGAAGGGGGCCGCGCCGGTGGCGGCCACGTATTGAATTCCAATCATGAGTAACATCAGGGCCACGGCTTGGGCATAGAAGGGCGCGGCGGCGAACTTCTCTTGCGTCAATTGCCACCATTTCGCCGGCAGATAGTGCCCGGCAATGGCGATGGCGAGAATCATTTGAATGGGCGCGGAGATATTCGAAAATCCTACGGTGCCAGAACTCATGCGATCCACCACCTTCAAGGCGCTCTCCAGAGTACCGGCGCGGAAGAAGATCCAGGCCAGGCAAACAAAGTGTACGGTGACTACAGTGGCGAGCACGGCAGCCCAGCGCGCCTTTAAGCCTACTGGCCCGCGAATAGCTTGCCACCCGCGCACGATCGCCTGGCCCACGCCGTGCATGGCGCCCCAGATGACAAAGTTCCAGCTAGGGCCGTGCCACAAACCGCCAACTAACATCGTAATGATGATGGCGATGTAGGGCATCCACTTAGTCCGCATGAAGGGAAAAGAGAAATAGAGATAGTCGCGCAGCCAATTGGAAAGCGAGATATGCCACCGCCGCCAAAACTCAGACAAATTCCTGGCCGAATAAGGCTGGTTGAAGTTCTCCGGTAATTTCAATCCAAGTAACAGGGCCGAACCGATGGCAATGTCAGTGTAACCCGAAAAATCGAAGTATAACTGCAGCGCGTAGCCATAGACGCCAAGGAGAACTTCGCTGCCGGTGTAGAGGTTCGGAAAGTCAAAGACGCGGTTCACCAGGTTGTCGGCCAGATAGTCGGCAATTAAGAATTTCTTTACCAATCCATGGGCAATGCGGAACAAGGCCTTGCCGCCATCGACGTTTGAAAGCACTTTGGGTTTCTCAAACTGCGGCAACAGAGTCGCCACGCGGGTGATGGGCCCGGCCAAGGTGGTGGGAAAGAAACTGACGCTCGCCAAGTAAGCCAGCAAGCTACCGGTGGGCTTGGCATCGCGCCGGAAGATGTCGATGGTATAGGTGAGCGACTGGAAGGTGTAGAAGGAGATGCCCAAAGGAAAGGTCCACGCCCATTTTGCCACCGGATGGCCGGTGAAGGCGGTATAGTTTTCGAGCAGAAAGGGCATGTATTTGAAGCTCACCAGGATGCCGATGTTCATGGCCACGCTCAACAGCAACAGGCCGAGGCGCAGGGCGCGGGGCTTGGCTTTCCCGATGGCGAGCCCGAGGCAAAAGTCGATGGTGGCCGCGGCGGGAATCATCCAGAGATAGAACAGGTCCCACTTGGCGTAAAAGAACAGGTTGGCGAAGAGAATGACGGCGAGCGCCAGCGCCCGATTCTTCGCTACTGGCCAGTAGAGGAGGAAAATGCCGGCGAGAAAGATGAAATATGCCGACGAAGTGAGAACCATTCAGTGAGCCGCAAACTCTTTAGTATACCGGCGGTTGCCGATTCAGGTAAATCTCTAACCACTGGCCGCCCGTGGTCGCGCCGAGCGGGGCCGGACGTTCCCATCGAACGATTGGCGGGCCGTTGAACAACTTCTGGGCTCCCATCGATTGCATATCGCGTTCATAGCCATAGAATCGCTCCCATAGTTTCCGGACGGGCGCGATATCCAGCAGGCTGTTCTCCGGCTGAACGGTGCGTGTATAAAGCAAAAAGACATCCGGGCGGGGCAGCGCCAGCACCGAACCGATGCGAAAATCGGGACACTCCAGCACCGTACGCGCCCGCGTGACGTAGCCAAACTCTGGCCTCCGCAAGGCATCAGAAAGCGGCCAGGCGGTGGCCACTTTCAGCTCTGGCTTTAAGCCGTTCACCACGCCCGCAGCCAACTGATAGAGCCGGACCTGGTCAACCAGGGCTAGGCTATTTTCGAGCGGATACGGATACGGCGGTTGAGTGTACAGCCCCGCGATGAGCCCGGCCGTCATCGCGCCTTGGGCCGCCCAACGGGGCCACATTGACCAACGGCTCCAGCCCGCGGCCACGGCGATGTAGAAGAGCGGCAACACCGGCAGCAGGTAACGTTCGAGCACCGCGCCGCCCAGCAAGCTGACCGTCAATACTTGTGCACCCGCCAGCGAGCTCACCAGCGTCCACGCCCGGCCGGCGAAGATGGCGCGCCGCCACCAGGCGGTGAGAATGGCCGCCGTACCAATCCAATGGAAGTCGGCGATGAACAGGGTATAAATGCGCCTCAGGAGAGCAACCCCCAAGCGCACGGGGTGCAAATTGTAGCCCAGGTTATAAGCGGAAAACTCCGGATTGCCGAGCGGATGTCCAGTGGCGCGGGCAAGAATGGCAAGCCACACCGACAAGGCCACAAACGGCAGGGCGAACCACGCCATCTCGCGCCAGCGTTTCTCTCGCCACAGGAAGACGGCAAAGACCAGCGGAAAGACAAGAGCCGTCTCTTTCATCAGCACGGCGGCGGTACAAGCCAATGCCGCCAGCGGGATGCGGTCTTTCAGGAAGAGATACAGGGCGAGCAGAGCGAAGAGGGCGGCGGGGAGGTCGAGGTGCGCCATTGCGGCTTGCATATAGAAAATCGGCGAAGCGAGCAAGAGCACCACCGTTGGGAAGGCTGGCATACCGGGCAAACCTGGCATCAACTTAATGGCGAGCATGAAGGTGACCATGGCGAGCGCGCTCGAAAACAGCAGCATCACGATGCGCGTCACTAAAATCGACGGCCCCCCGGTGACGGCCCACGCGCCCGCCAAGACGGCCATCAGGCCCGGTGGATGGACGTTGGGCCGCGTGCTCTCGGGTACCCAGGCGCCTACTTGGTAAAGGTCGAGCGAGGCGGGGATGAATTGTCCCAGTTCATCCCAGAAATACGGCAGGCTCAGGAACTGGGCATGCGAAGCGAAGACGAGTGCGGCAAAGGCGACGAAAAAAAAGGCGAACGCCTGCCACTCCTCGCCCGATTTCCTGGACAACCTACTGGACAACGCCCGCAGGACCCGCTTGGGGCTCCAAATGAATCTCGCCAAACGCCGACTCATACTGTTCAATGTTTTGGCGCAGGACATTGCTGAGCGCCTTGGCCTGCTGCGGGCTCAAGTAAACACCCTGGAAGTTGTGAATGTTCACCACATCGGGCGCCGTCTGGCTGAGGGTGCCGAACATGAGGAAGATGTCCCACAGATTCACGCGGACCTGGACGCTGTTGGCATAGCCTTCACGATACTCGACCGCGTTGGTGAGGTTGATGCGGGGTTGGTTAGGATTTGGACCCATGTCTTCTACCTTACCTGGAAATTGAGTTCTTGGCGTGGCGGCCGTGATTGAGGTGAGAAATAGACTGGAGAGTTGTTGATTCTAATTGGGTGTTCTACGGCCGAGGCGGACCGGGCGGAAAGCGGTCAGCATGTCAGTATCAGGCGCTGCGGATTCTCTGCTGATTCGTCGAAGGCACGGGGTGCGGATTCATGGTTGGTGCCTCATGAGGCTTAGGTCGGCCGGGGTTCCCCGACCTCACTACGCTTCGGTATCCGCAGGATGGCCTTTCCGCTTTGCTGGCGCGCGAGGTCGAGCTCATAGGCACTCTGGAGATTCATCCAGAAATCGGCGGACATTCCAAAATAGCGACTGAGACGCAAGGCGGTGTCCGCGGCGATGCTGCGCTTGCCGGCCAACAATTGGTAGAGGCGGTTTGGTGGAACTTCAATCACACCGGCTAGTGTCTTTGCTGACAGGCCTGTCGCCTCTAGCTCGTCGGCCAGGAACTCTCCCTGGGTGGATCACGCTAATCACTTTTCGGGCAGTTCGAGGTCGATCTTCTTGGTGGCGGCGTCTAAGGCGGTGATCTTGAAGGTGCGCACCTGGCCGGGCTTGAGGCTGTCGTCGACTTGAGGGCCTCCAACGCCTTGCTTCCAGCGTTGGGCCAGCATGGCGCTGAGCGAACTGACGTCGGCGGATGACTTCGCCGTGGCAGCGGGGGCAGCGGCGGTTTTCTTGTTCAGGCGGCAGAGGGCCACGACGCCCTCGCCGAGGTCGACCCGGACGCGGCCGTCGTGAGGAAGTTCGGCTACGCGGCCAGTGACCGTGTCCCCTACTTTGTGCTCGCCGATGAAGTCATCGGTGCGGGTGGGCAGCAGTTGCTTTAAGCCCAGGCGCAAGCGGCGGCGCTCTTTGTCGATTTCGAGAACCTGGGCGGTGACCACTTGGCCGGTTTTGAGCTCGTCTGACGGATGTTCGATGCGCTTTTCGTGGGAGATATCACCCACGTGAATCATGCCCTCGATGCCCTCGGAGATGTCGACAAAAGCACCGAATTTCTGTAAGGAAATTACCTTGCCTTCAACGGTGGAGCCGACGGGGTACTTCTGATCCATGGCGGCCCATGGGTCGCCCAGCACTTGTTTGAGGCCGAGGGCGATGCGCTTGTCGCCGGGGTTGACTTGGAGGATCTGCACTTCCACCGATTCGCCGACTTTGAGGATATCGGAGGGGGTGCGGACTTTCTTGGTCCAGGACATTTCCGAGACATGGACCATGCCGTCAATGCCGGGCTCGAGTTCGACAAAGGCGCCGAAGTCAGTGAGGCGGACCACTTTGCCGGTGAGGCGGGCACCAACCTGGTACTTGTCGCCGACTTGGCTCCAGGGCTCTGGCGTAAGTTGTTTGAGACCGAGCGAGACCTTCTTGCTCTCGCGGCTGATCTTCAAGATTTTCACTTGCACGACATCGCCGACGCTAACGACATCGCCGGGCTTGGCGACGCGATTCCAGCTCATATCGCCGACGTGGAGTAAGCCGTCAATGCCGCCCAGGTCGACGAAAGCGCCGTACTCGGTGAGGCTGCGGACGGGGCCGTTGACAATCATGCCTTCGGTGAGCGTGGCGAAGATCTCGCCCTTCGCGACGTTGGAACGCTCTTCGAGGACACTGCGCCGGTCGACGACGATGTCTTCTTTTTCCTTATCGAGCTTGGTGATGCGGCACTCGATCTCCTGGCCGATGAGGGCCAGCATCTCGGCTTCGTTGCGGGTGCCACTGCGGGAGCCGGGCAGAAATCCGCGCATGCCGACATCGATGCGGAGGCCACCTTTGACGGCTTCGACGACGGTGGCGCGCACGATGCGGTTTTCGCTGAAGGCGTCTTCGAGGGCGGTCCAATCCTTGGGAGCCTTGGGGGCCCTAGCCGCAGTGGGGGCGGCGATAGTTTCGAGTAGATAAATTCCGTGCTCATCGCGAGAGCTGATGCTGAGGGTGAGTTGCGAGCCCTTTTGGACGGTGATCTCGCCGGCGGCATTGCGGAATTTCTCCGTAGCGACCACGCCGTCATTTTTTCGGCCCAGGTCAACGAATACCCATTCGTCGGTGATGGAGACGACGGTGCCCGTGATGAGGCTGCCTTTGCTGGGGCCTTGATGAGACTGCTCAAACTGGGAGAGGATGTCGCCAAAAGAATTGTCGGGGGGCGCGTCAGCCGGGTCGATGAGGGGATCTGGTGCTAGAGCTACCGGTATGACTACCGGTGCTGGGGTGGCCATTCGCGGCAGAGCGGCGACGGGCTCAGCGCGGGGCTGAGCGACCGGCTCAGCAACGGGCGAAGGAGGGCGATCGACGGTGCCAGCGGGCTGGATATCAATCGGGGTGGTGGGTTCTGGGGAAGGCCAGGGTACCGGGTTAGTGAAGTCCGAGGGGTTCATGCGAAAGTACAATCAACTCCCCATCATTCTGACACAGGTACCAGCCACTCGGAGGCGGGTGCCAGACTAGGTGCGAATCGGGGGATGGGGTAAAGTCCAGGCGCGAGCGGGCCGATCAACATTTGGACCGCTAATGCTCTCTTCCCGAACCCTACTTCGTTGGCTGAATCGTGCCGCCGCCTGGTGGCCGGTGACGGCGCAACGCGAGCGATTGCGGCTCGCGAGTCTCAATCTACAGATCGATGCGCAGTTAAGTGAGAACCGCACGCACGAGGCTTTTCGCGCGATCACGCTTTATTTGGACGCCGCGCGAGAGCTGGACAAGTCGGGTGGCTTGAGTGGCGTACAGAAGTTGGAGGTGACGCTGCGGCAAGCGGAGCTAGCGTCGATCCTTTGCGAGAATGGCCGGCCGGACCAGGGGACGCCGCTGCTGGATCGAGCGCTGCGCGACTTTCGGAATTATGCGGGGGTGGCTGACGAATTTCTGGGGGCCTGCTTGTTGAACCTGGGGGGAGCGCTGTTGCGGGCGGGGCGGGCGGAAGAGTCAGTCGGCTGGTTGGCCGAAGCGAAGGAGTTGCGGTGCCGCTTGCATGGAGCCGAGAGCCAGGAGGCTGGGCAGTGCCACACCAACCTGGGAATTGCGTACCAGGAATTGGGCGATTGGCCAGAGGCACTGGAAGAGTTGGAACACAGCGTCCGGATCCATGCTCTGCATGACCAGAAGAGCGACGACTACGCGATTGCGTTGCACAACCTGGGGGCGTTGCTGATTCTGCTGGAGCGCTCGGGAGAGGCGCAGGGCGTTATCTTGCGCGCTGCGAGACACTTTGAGGAACATGCGCATCCCTTGCTCTCGAACGCGCTGGATACGTTGGCTGATGCGTACTTGGCGCAGGGCCGGGCGCGGGACGCGTTTCTGGCGCGGGATCGAGCGTTGAGCCAGTTGCGCGACGATACGCTGCATTCGGTGGCCACAGCGGATTGGTTACAGAAGCAAGCGCATTTGCTGGAGCAAATGGACCAGGCCAGCGAAGCCGCCCATTACCGGGAGTGGGCCAGCGACGTGCGCCGGAAGGTGGCGTTTCGGACAGTGTTGCGTGAGCCGGAGTTGACGCCGACTGCATAATGTCGCGTGGCCAATTTTCCTTCCAGGAGCGCGCGGAGTGAGGTGGCGTTGCGCTGGCTTGGTTTCGCGGGCAACCGCAGAGCCCGTTCTGTTGAAAACACACCGAGGCATGACCCTGGTCACCTTTGTTCCCGACTGGTGACTGCGGCTATTTGGGGGCTGGGATATCCGCCCAGAAAATCTCCGCCAGTTGCTCATCGAGGGCGAAATACAGTTGGTTGGCTCGCACGGAGAGGCCCACGGCGCCTACCCGGGTGCGCGTGAGCCGCAGCAGACTGCGGCGCGGTGAGTTGAAGCGATGCACGGTGAAGGGCGCGCCGAGGGGGCGGGCGGTATGGGGGGAGAGGCGCTGGCCGGCGATGGTTCTTTGGCCGGCGGCATCGTCGAGGAAAAACAATTGCTTGGAATCTTCGCTCCAGGCGGGCAACATGGCGATCTCGGCGCCGGTGGTGACGGCGATCCATTCACTGGGGGGCGTTTCGCGACCGGCGGGGGCGATGTAAATGCGTCGGCCTTCGCGGCTGGTTTCGGCGTAGAAGGCGATCCAGCGGCCATCGGGAGAGTAGCGGGCTCCCCGCAGACTGTATTCGGGGTGGCGCAGGAAGACCTCCGGTTGGCGGCTGTCGAGGGAAAAGCGGCCCACAAAGGCGATGGTGGCTCCGGGCTCATACAGCAGGTATTTGCCGTCGGGTGACCAGGAAGTAGGTGCGCCGCAGTCTTTGCAGACTTGTTCCACCTTCTTTGAGCCGGTTTCGGCTATCAGGATAGGCACGGTGGGTTGTTCGGATTGGCGGAAGGCCACCCGTGTGGAATCGGGCGACATGATTGGGAAATCCTGGGCAAACGAGGATTGGTGGACTTGGTGTTCGGTTTGGGTGGCGAGATCGCGAAGCACGATCTGACGCGGGGTCTGCCGGTCAGCCGAATAGGCCAGCCAACGGCCGTTGGGCGAGGCGGCGGGGAAGCTCTCGGCGTCCGTATTGGAGGTGACGCGGATGGGCAGTTCGCCCAGCAGTCGGCCGTCGGTGCTGGTGAGTAAAGGCAAACGCCAAATGTCAATCGAGGTGGTGCCGGTGGAGACAACCACGCGATGATCGAAGCCGCCGGGATTGGCCCGGGCTCGCGCGCGCAGGTCGCCACTGGAGCCAAAGGATAGTCTCTCGGGCGCCACTTCACCTGGGTAAGACCGTGTACCGTCGAGTGATAGTCTCCAGAGGGGGATGGTGCTGGTGACGCCCTTGCCGAGCGGGCTCGAAAAATAAATGAAGTTCCCCAACCACGTGGCGGGTTGTTCGAGAAACTCATTCGGCGGAATTTTGCTAGCGCCGCCGGTGAGATGCTGCCGGAGGTTGGGGAAGGCACCGGTTTTGTGCGTCATGACTTGCTGGTTGGGGTTGCCGTCGGGCAGGTCGGTGATCCACCAATCGTGTTCCAACTCGGGTTGGTTCGAAACCTTGGTGCCACAAAAGAGAAGATGGCGGGAGTCGTCCGAAAAGATCGCAAAATGGGCATCGGCAAAGTCGCTGGCGAGTTCAATGGGAGCGCCACCTTGGGCGGGGACGATGCCGATTTTTCCGGGCTGCCATTCCTGCTCGTTGCGCAGGGTGTAGGCGATCCAGTGTCCATCGGGCGAATAGCGGGGCCGCAATCCACCGGGAACGAGCATTTGCGGATCGCCGCCGGTAATGGCGCGCCGGTAAATTCCGGGTGCCCGCGGATCGCGAGAGCGGTAAACCAGCCATTGGCCGTCTGGCGAGGGATCGGGATTGAGGGCGTCAAAGGGCTCGGCGGTCAGTTGGACGGGTTCGCCGCCCTCGAAAGTCTGCCGCCAGAGCGCCATGGTGGTTCCGGAACCCCGGTCCGCGGAGTAAACGACACCCTTGCCGTCCGGCATCAACACCGGATCGGTGGCAAAGCCATTGTCGAGAGTCAAGCGGTGCCAAGCGACCGCTGGCTTGATGATCCGGCCGAGGGAGGCGTACCAGGTTCCGGCGGCCAACCCGGCTAGAAGCGCGACCGCCGCCAGGGCTTTCCATGCCCGGCTGGAGGTGGTTTTGGTGGGCCCGATGGCGGCGGCCACTGCCCCGGGCGTTTCGGGTGCGGCGGGCGGAACGGGGGGCGCTACGGGGTCGGGTATGCGGGCGGCTTCGATCAGGATGCCGTACTGACCCTTGGGCAAAACAAAGCGGAGCGGCGCGTCTTTGCCCTCTTTTCCATAATATTGGTCGAGTTTTTGACGCAGGCGATGAGCCTCAACCCGGACGATTGCGTCCTCTTTGGGGTTGTAGCCTAAGGCGCGGTCGAAGACTTCGGTCCCGAT
>JAYVUQ010000467.1:0-2779 GCA_043787785.1 Bryobacteraceae bacterium | reverse complement strand
CGATAAGCAGTTTCTTGCCTGGATCGACGAACAGTTTAAGCCGCTGGCCGATAGTCTGGACGACTGGGGCAAGAAGCTGCCGCGGTGAACAAGTCCGCCAAAGATAAAGACTGGGACAAGGTGTTGGCGAATGGGCCGGCGTTGCGCGAGCAGTTCCCGGATTACGTTGAGGCGGGCAGCGCTTATGAGCTGCTAGCGCAGGCGCACGAAGCCAAAGGCAACAAAGCGATGGCGGCGGCCGAGTTGAAGCGCTATTCCGACATTGGTGGCCGGATGCCCGAGACGCTGAAGAAGCTTGCGGCTTGGCAGGCGGAAGCGGGCGATAAGAAAGAAGCCGCAATTACGCTTGACCGCATCAACCTGATCTCGCCGGTGCTCGATGAGGAAACGCATTCCCGGCTGGCGGGGCTGTGGTTTGACCAAGGCAATTTTCCGGGTGCCATTCGCGAGTACCGCGCGGTAGTGGCATCGAAGCCGGCCGACCCGGCGCAGGCCCGGTTTAATCTCGCCCGGTCGCTAGACGCGGCTGGCCGCACGGATGAGGCCGCCGATGAGGTGGTGGCGGCGCTGGAATCCGCCCCCGGGTTCCGGCCCGCCCAAAAGTTACTGTTAGAATTAACGGCAAAACAGGAAGCGCGCCCCAGCCGGCCAGCGCCCCCCAAATAATGAAGGACCTTACTGTCTGAATGTCGACACTTACTCCACCCAGCATTGATGCCGAAGAGCTTCGGGCGCGCGTACTGCGCTTCCAGGAGGTGCGCGAAAAGATCATCGCCCAGGTGCGGCGGGTGATTGTGGGCCAGGAAGAGGTGGTGGAGCAGGTGCTCATCAGCCTCTTTGTGGGCGGCCACTCTTTGTTGACCGGCCTGCCGGGCACCCCGAAGACTTTGCTGGTGCGGACGATGGCCGAAACCTTGGGCCTGGTATTCAAGCGCATCCAGTTCACGCCCGATTTGATGCCCTCTGACATTACGGGCACCGATATTATCGAGGAAGACCAGACGACAGGCCGACGGGCGTGGACCTTTGTGCAAGGCCCGATTTTTGCCAATGTACTACTGGCGGATGAAATCAACCGGACGCCACCGAAGACGCAGTCGGCGTTACTCGAATCGATGCAAGAAAAGACTTGTACGGTACGCGGCAATCATTACAACCTGCCGGCACCATTCTTCGTTCTCGCCACGCAGAACCCAATTGAGTTGGAGGGCACTTATCCGCTGCCCGAAGCGCAACTGGACCGCTTTCTATTCAACACGATTCTCGACTACCTGACGGCGGAAGATGAATTGAAAGTGATCGGAATGACGACGACCACCGCCTCGGCAACGCTGGAACCGGTAACGACGGCCGAAGAGATCATTGGCTTTCAGCGCTTGGTGCGCATGGTGCCGATAGCGGAGCCGATTGCACGTTATGCGGTGGAACTGGTTCGGGCGACGCGGGCGACGGACGAGTCCGCACCGGAGTTTATCAAAAAGTATGTGAATTTCGGATGCAGCGTCCGCGGCATTCAGAATCTGGTTTTGGCGTCGAAGGCCCGCGCCTTAATGCACGGCCGCCATCATGTTACTTACGACGATATTCGCGCGCTGGCCACGCCGATTATGCGGCATCGCATTCTGCTGAATTTTCAGGCGGAGAGCGATAAGTTGACGCAGGACGATATCATTAAGAAATTGCTTGAGGCGAAACCCGTTCCCAAGGCCTAGATGCAGCAACGCTATCTCGATCCCGCGACCCTGGCCGGTATCTCCGGCTTAGACTTGGTGGCGAAGACGGTGGTGGAAGGGTTTGTCTCCGGACTGCACCGTTCCCCCGACTTCGGTTTCAGCCAGGAGTTTGCCGAATATCGGATGTACACGCCCGGCGACGACCTGCGTCATGTCGACTGGAATGTCTACGCGCGCACGGAGCGTTGTTACTTAAAGCGCTATCGCGGCGAGACGAACACGATGGTGACGTTGTTGGTGGACGCGAGCGCGTCCATGTCCTATTCATCGCTGCCGGTGAATAAGCTCGAGTACGCCAAATTTCTGGCGTCGTCGCTGGCCTACCTGGCCAACCAGCAGCGGGATTCATCGGGCTTGATCGTCTTCGATGACGAGGTACGGCAGTTTGTCGCGCCCTCTGCCCGGCAAGGCCATTTGCACCGGATCCTGCACGCGATTGAGCGGGCCGTGCCCGGCAAGCGCACCGACTATGCGAAGCCGTTCTTCCACTTTCAGCAATTCCTGACGCGGCGCGGCATTGTGGCCGTAATTTCGGATTTCTGGGAAGACCCTGAGTTGGTGGCCAAGACCATTGCGCCGCTGCGCTGGAAGGGCAACGAAGTGGTGCTGTTTCACTTACTCGATCCGGCTGAGGTGCGGCCCAAGTTGAATGCGCCGGTGGTGATGATCGACATTGAGACCGAGGAAGAGATCGAGGTATCGCCGGAGTACGCGCATACCGAATATCGCGAGAAGATCGACGCGCACATTGCGGCGATGAAGAGCGCCGCGCAAGGCGCCGGGCTCGACTACATGATGGTGCAAACCGATCAGCCGCTTGACGCCGCATTGCGCGAGTATCTGAGCCGCCGCCAGGGGAGACTGTAAGTGGGTTTTCTGGCGCCTTGGTTTTTGGCGGGCTTGGCCGCCTTGAGTCTGCCGCTGTGGCTGCACTTACTCAAGCAGCATCGCAGCGACCCCATCAGATTTAGCTCGCTGAAGCTGTTTGAACGCCGCCCGCAAAGCTCAGTGAAGCACCGGCGTCTGAAATATTTAATGTTACTCGC
>JAYVUQ010000466.1:0-3613 GCA_043787785.1 Bryobacteraceae bacterium | reverse complement strand
ACCTCCTGATTGCCATTAAGCGCAGCGTCGACCGCGATCGTCGGCCGGGGCGTTTTCTACTCACCGGCTCGGCTCGCGTCCTGCAAATCCCGAATCTGGCCGAGACCTTGGCGGGTCGCATGGAGATTCTGACGCTCTGGCCGTTCTCGGAGGGAGAACTGGCGGGGGTGGAGGATAATCTGATTGACCACCTCTTTCGCCCGTCCTTGGAACTGCCGCGCCAGGGTGATACAGCGCCTCGGGCTTTGGAAGATGCGGTGCTGACGGGGGGCTATCCCGAGATTGTGGCGCGTCCGGTAGAGCGGCGGGCGGCTTGGTACCGGTCTTATGTTCAGTCGGTGGTGGAGCGCGAGGTCCGCGACTTGTCGAATTTGAGCGGACTCGCCGATCTACCCCGGATCCTGGCGTTGGTGGCGGCCCGCTTTGGCAGCTTGCTGAACTATACCGACATTGCCACGGCGGCGGCGATTCCTCAAACAACGCTGAAGCGCTATCTTTCGTTGCTCGAGACTGTGTTTCTGTTTCATCCCATTCCGGCTTGGTCTACGTCGCGAACCAGCATGCTGACGAAGAGCCCGAAAGTGTATCTGAATGATTCCGGGCTGGCTGCATATCTGCTGGATCTGGACGCGGCCCGTTTGCGACAACTGCCGCATCTGATTGGCCCGTTGCTCGAGAACTATGTCATGGCGGAACTCGAGAAGCAGTGTACTTGGAGCGATGCGCGGCCAGCGCTGTATCACTTTCGCACGCGTGCGGGGCAGGAAGTGGATTTCGTCCTCGAGAACCGGGCGAGCCAAGTGGTTGGTATTGAGGTGAAGGCCTCTGGCACGCTTTCGCCTAAGGATTGGCAGGGGATGGCCAAGCTGGCGGAAGCGGCGGGTCCGCGCTTTTTACGGGGCATCATCCTTTACCGGGGCGATACCCTCTTTCCGGCGGGGCCCAACCTGTACGCTGTACCGCTAAGCTATCTGCAAACCGGCTACCAGCGGCGGCCCGAAGCGATCAGTTCGCCCGCCGAGTCTCCTTCGAGGGGGTAAGCCAAGTGATAGCCCTGGGCAAATTCGCAACCGAAGGAGCGCAGGCTTTCCAGTTGCTCGGCGGTTTCGACGCCCTCCGCCACCACGTTGAGCTTGAGGTTGTGCGCCAACTGCAGAATCGTGCGGACGATCTCGGTATTCTGGCCATCGGCCGTCATGGCCATGACGAAGCTCTTGTCGATCTTCAGCCGGTCCACCGGGAACTTGCTGAGGTAGGAGAAGGACGAGTAGCCCGTGCCGAAGTCGTCAAGATTCAGTTGGACCTTAATCTCGCGCAATTCACGGAAGACTTCGCTGGCGGTGGGATTTTTCACCAGCACGCTCTCGGTAAGCTCAATGCGCAGGAATTCGGGATTGAGCGTGGTTTCCTTCAGAATCGTACGAATCTGCTGGGCGAGATCCAGTTGCAGGAAGTGCTGGCCCGAGAGGTTGACGCTGACGTGCAACGGCAGGCGATGCGGATACATCGTTTGCCAGGTGCGCATTTGCATGCAGGCGTCGCGCAACACCCAACGGTCAATTTCGAGGATGAGCCCGGTCTCTTCGGCGGCGGGCAGGAATTGTGCCGGGGCCAGCACGCCGCGCGTCGGATGGTGCCAACGGACCAGGGCTTCAAAGCCCGCCAGGCGGCCTTGGTGCGCGCCCATGCCGAGCGCGACGAGGGGTTGATAAAGGATGCGGAACTCGCGACGCTCAATCGCCCGGCGGAGATCGGCTTCCAGTTGCAGCTTGGCTCGCGCTTCAGCGTGCATGCTCTTGTCGAAAGGCACATGACGGCCCCGGCCGCGCGCCTTGGCCTGATAGAGAGCCGTGTCGGCATCGCGCATCATGTCGTCGGGGCGTTCGTAACCGAGGGTACTGAAGGTGCTGCCGACGCTGAGGCTCGAGTAGAACTCTTCGCCTTGATAGACGAACGGAGCGGCCATCGCCTTTTGCAGTTTTTCGCAGAAAGCCTGAACCGACCAGGCGCCGGACATCTGGTCGAGGAGGATGGTGAATTCGTCGCCGCCATAGCGCGCCAGCGTGTCTTTTTCGCCGACGCAAGACTGCAACCGCCGACCGACCTCGATCAGGAATTCGTCACCCGCCAAGTGGCCCAGGCTGTCATTAATGTACTTGAAGCGGTCCACGTCGACGAACAGCACGGCGAAGTGCTTGGGCGTCTTGCCGTGACGCGCGCGGTCGATGAGTACGCCGAGGCGATCCACGAATAGAACCCGATTGGGAAGGCCGGTGAGCCCGTCGTGGAAGGCTTCATGCAAGAGCTGATCTTCGACGGCCTTTTGCTCACTGATATCGCTTTGCGAGCCCACCAGACGGATGGCAACCCCCTTGGGGTCGCGCACGGCCGTGGCCCGGGCCAGCATCCAGACGTATTGGCCATCCTTACGACGGATGCGGTATTCGCCCTCGAGCACCGGGAACTGACCCTTCAGATGGCGGGCCAACTGTGTTTTCAGGTTCTGGACATCGTCCGGATGTACCAGCATGAACCACTCGTCCGGCATGCCGACGATGTCATTCTCGGTGTAACCCAGCATCGATTTCCAGCGGGGAGAATAGTAAATCTCTTCCTTGCGCAAGTCCCAATCGAAGATGCCGTCGTTGGTGCTTTGGGCGGCCAGGGCGTAACGTTCTTCGCTGGAACGCAGGGCTTCCGCGGCGCGGTTCCGCTCGGTGACGTCGCGCTGGATCGCCACGTAGCCGGTGAGTTCACCCTGTGCGTCGTGAATTGCGGCAATGGAGGCCTCGAGGATCAGGCTGCCCCCCTTGGGCTGCCGGTACTGAATCTCGCCCTTCCAGGAGCGCTTCTGAATCAAGTGTTGCCGAATCTGTTCACGGGCCGGATTTTGCTGCCAGCCTTTGAGTAGCTCTTCGGTGCGTTGTCCGGCCACCACCGCCACCGGGTCGAGGCCGAAAATGCGGCGCGCCGATGGATTCATGGAGACAATGCGAAATTCGAGGTCGAAGGTGGTGACGGCATCGGTAACGGCGTCAATCACCTGCGAATGCAGGCTGGCGGCCGATTCCACCGCTCTCCCCGTTACGTCACGAGCATTCAGGACGAAGGCCGGTGAATCGCCAGTTTGTTCCGTTTTTCCGAGCCGGGAGGCCATCGCTTCCAGTGTTCGCCACGTACCGTCCTTGTGCCGGATGTCAAACGTCGCCGGGCCTGCGTCGTTGGCTAACGGGCCCGCCAACGTAGCGAGAGCCCGTTCCCGGTCGGCGGGACGAAGATAGTCCACGCCCTTGCGGCCCAGCAACTCGGTGACGTTGAAGCCCAGGGCTCGCTCAACCGCTGGATTCAGATAATGAATCGTGCTGTCGGCGTCCACGACCGCGACGAGGTCCTGGGTACGGTCGATCAGGGTGTGGAAGTGCTCCGCCCGCCTCCGAAGCTCAGCCTCGGCCCGCTTCCGATCCGTAATGTCGGCGAAGTAGGCGATCCAGGAGAACATTTCTCCCTGCGGATCGCGCAACGGCGCGGCCCACACGCTGACGTCCACCTGGGAGCCGTCTTTGCGCTGCCGGCTTAACTCCGCTTCCAGAATGTTTTTTGAGCTATCGGTGGA
>JAYVUQ010000465.1:0-2011 GCA_043787785.1 Bryobacteraceae bacterium | reverse complement strand
CGGAGGACGTTGGGGTCGTCCATCTTTTCGCTGGGGGCCGGGTCGAGAGGGTCCTTCGCTTTCGCCGGATCGAAGAGTTCGGCGTTGACGGGGAGTAATGTGTAGGGGGTGTAGTCGGGTTGGGTGGTGTAGACGTCGGCGAGGTCAGTGGCCCAGGCGTCAAAAAGGTTCAGGGGGCCCAGGCGAAGGGTGCGGAAGATGGTTTTGAGCAAACCGGGGAAACTGGCGTTGTGGCGCGAAAGATGGGCGCGCTTGACGTGGGGGCCCAGGGCCATGAAGAGGCTGCGATGCGAGTCGACGTGGTCGACGCCACCTTGGGCGTCATCCTCGGTGACGAAGACGACCATGTTGCGCCACCAGGGGGTGCCGGAGAGGAACTCGACGATGCGCCCTAGGGCGAAGTCGTTGTCGGCCATGAAGGAGGCGGCGAAGGGGTAGCCGTCGAGGGGACGGGGCTTGGAGAGGTGGTCGTTGGGGAGGTGAATGTAGAGGAACCGAGGCAGGTCCTGCGCGGCATCGACGTAGTTTTTCTTGACGTCGGCGATAAATTGGGTGGCGCGAAATTGGTCGGGGATATTGGTGTTGTAATTCGGGTAAGTCCAGGCCGTGTTTTGGTAGAGCGGCGTGGGCATCGGAATATTGGTGACGTAGCGCGCGCCGGTGGGTTTGAGGCCGGGCCCTTCGTCAGCGCCGGCTAACTCAAAACCTTCGCCGTAGTTACGAAAGGGAATGCCGTTGCGCTCGAGGTGATGCCAAATGGCACCGGCCTCGAGTTGTTCTTCGGGATGAACGGAAGAGTTACTGCCCGGAAATAGGAAGCGGCCCGGAGCGGTGGTGGGAAAGCGGAAGTCTTTCTGGCCGCCATAGCCGGCCATGAGGGTGCTTTCGGTCCAGGCGTTAGGATAACTGCCAACTAACCAATGATGGCCATCAACACTCACTTCGGAATCGGCGTAGAAGTTATCGGAGAAAGCCCAGCGGGTGGCCATTTCGCGGTGATTGGGCGCGACATTGACGTGGGGCAAACTAAAGCGTTGGCGGAGGCTAGTGCGATCCACTTCGACGCGTCCGCGCTTGCCGAAACGGGCGAGTTCGGGGGCACCACGAACCATGGCGCCGCCTTGGCTTTCGACGTCGCCCATGACTTCGTCGAAGGTGCGATTTTCTTTGACAATCAGAACGACGTAACGCACGTCGGGCGGAATGGGCGCGGGCGTCGTCTTGGTGGCAATGGCGCCGTTGTATTCCCAGACGCGAGCGGTAAGCGCGGGCAGATCAGGCGGCTTGGGCAAGGTAAAAATCTGCATGGCGCCGCGGCGCAGCTCGCCTTGAAAGCTGCGCGCCAAGGGGCCAGTTTTGTCGGCATTGGGGCCGGTGCCGAAGCCTTTGGCATTGACGACAAAGACGCGGTCAGCATCGACGACGACTTTGGTGGGAAACCACGCGGCAGGCACATGGCCAAGCACTTGGCCACGGCGAGGGTCAATGACGGCGATGGCATTGAGGCCGGCTTCGGCGACCAGCAACCATCCGGTGGCAGCATGAAAGGCCATGCCGATGGGCAGCACGCCGCGCAGGCTTTCGAGGCCCGGCACGCGGAGGGGGATGTTCTGGAGCACGAGCAGGCTGAAGGCGTCGACGACGGTAATTGAGTCATTGTGGCCATTGGCGACGAAGATGCGGTCGGCGGTGGCGGTAACGCCAGACGGGCTGGATCCGCCGAGGCTCTCGCGACCGAACTCGGTGCCGGTTTTGATGAACTTGAGCACCTTGGCATTGGCGGCGTCTTCGACATCGAGCACGCAAAGCGAATTGGCTTCAGGCGCGTGGGGACTGCCGAGGCCGGGCGCTTTGGCGGTGCCGCGCTCGGCGTCCGCCGAGGGGAAACCGAAGGCGGGCCGCTCAAGGCCGGTGTCGCGCGCATTCTTCTGGTCCGCACCGGCAATCGGCTGGTACTCGAACATACCCAGGTTGGTGACGTAAGCGCGGCGGCCGTCGGGCGAGAGGACCA
>JAYVUQ010000464.1:0-5434 GCA_043787785.1 Bryobacteraceae bacterium | reverse complement strand
GGCTCGGATATCAGTTCAGGGGGGCAGGGCATTCGCGCGACGCGCGTCGGGCTGCGCATTAGCGGCAGTTCCCGCTTGGCCGGGGGCTGGTTTCTGGATGGCTTCGATATTACCGAATACGAACTCGGCGCTACGTCCATTACGCCGTCCACCGACGCGCTGCAGGAGTTCAAGGTGCTGGCGGGCGGCATGAGCGCCGAGTATGCGCTGCCGTCGGTGATCAATGCGGCCTTGAAGAGCGGCACGAACCAGTTCCACGGCAGTACGTACGAGTACCTGCGCAACGGCAAGGTGCAGGCGCGCAACTTCTTTTCCCCCACCGTGAATCCGCTCAAGCGGAACCAATTCGGTGCCACGTTCGGCGGACCCATCAAGCGTGACACCATCTTTTTCTTTGCTGACTATGAGGGCGGCCGAACGCGCCAGGGAACCACCGTAAACTCCTCTGTACCCTCGGCGCGGGCCCTGGACGGCGACTTCACCGGGGGCCGCGCCCTCTTTAATCCTCTTTCGACGCGCGAGAATCCGGTCGTGGCCGGACAGTTCCTGCGCGACCCGTTCCCGAATAACCTGATTCCGTCGAACCAGCTTTCAAAGCCCGCCCAGTTCTTCAGGCCCTACTTTCCGCTGCCCAATAGCCCGAACTCGCGTTACATCTATGCGCCGTCCTTGTCGCTCGATACGGACAAGTTCGATATCAAAGTGTCGCCTCGCCTCACCGCCAAAGATAGCCTGGTAAGCCGCTACTCGTACGCGAATAATAATGAAAACGATCCGGCGGCTTATCCAGGTTTGGGCTCCTATCCCCTGCATAGCCGCGCGCAAAATGTGGGGCTCAGTTACTTACACATCTTTACCCCGAATGTGACAGTCGAAAGCGCGTTTAACTATTACCGGAGCTTTTTCTATTTCTTGAATGCGAGTGAGTTTAATGGCAAGAACGTGGTGGGTCTGGCGGGGATTCCCGGCTTTGAAGGCGTTTCCGACCTGCAGCCGGCCGCGCCGCTGCTCAATTTATCGGGTTACACGGCGTGGTCAGGCAGCACGGACAACCGGCCGAAGGCCAATCGCATTCGCACCTACCAATACCGGACGGCCCTCACCTGGAATCGCGGCAACCACGACATGAAGTTCGGCGCGCAGCTCTCCCACCAGGCGCACGCCTTTTTGAATGGTAACGCCTCGCAGGGCACGTTTAATTTCGACGGCCGTTATACGAACAACCCGCAGAACGCCGGTGCCACGGGTGATGCCTGGGGCGACTTTCTGCTCGGCTATCCCTCCAGCGTGCAGCGTTCCACGCCGATTCAAATCTTCGGCAATAACGGCAACTACTGGAGTTTTTATGGGCAGGACAACTGGCGCGCCTCGCGCACACTCACCATCAACATGGGCCTGCGCTGGGAACTGAATTCGATGATGAACGGCATTCGCGGACAAACGAATGCTTTCAATTTCGCCACCGGCAAGGTGATCATCCCCAGCCGGGGCGGGTCACCCGACTTGACGGCGCAGCCGGGCTCGGCGCAAATCTACTCGGTGTTCCGCAACCAGATCGAATTGAGTGAGGAGAAGGGGCTGCCTTGGTCCATCCGCTACCCGGACAATCGCGCGGTGGCGCCACGCTTTGGCTTCGCTTGGCGACCAGGCAACAGCGATAAGTGGGTGGTTCGCTCGGCTTATGGAATTTTCTACGTCTACCCGGACTCGAATATCCTGCTGGGGCTGGTGCGCACGCCGCCGTTTGTGGTCTTGCAGACGATCGCCAACGATGTTCCCACGCGGGCCACCCCGGTGCCGACCCGTAGCCTTTCGAACTACTTTCTCGGCCAGCCCTTGGTGGATGCCCGGGCCACGCCTGGCATCTCCACGGGCGGCACCAATTACCGGTCCACTTATACCCAAACCTGGAACTTGAATGTGCAGCACCAATTTGCGCACCATGTCGCGCTCGAGGTGGGGTATGTGGCCAATAAAGGCACCCGCACGCAGCACTCCTCGGCGCGCAACATCCCCTTCCCGGGCGCCGGCAATGTGCAAGCCCGTCGGCCTTACCCGCAGTGGGGCGTCCTCGACTACAAGATCTGGGGTGGCTCATCCAGTTATCAGAGCCTGCAAGCCAAACTCGAAAAACGGTTTGCGAACGGATTCTCGTTCCTCGGTTCGTATGCGTGGTCGAAGTGCTTAGACGGCCCCGGCAGCGAAGAGGGCAGCGCGCCGGTTTACTATCTCGACAATCAGAACCGAGGGCGCTGCGATTTCGACGTGCCGCACAATTTCGTCACCAGTTACATTTGGGAATTGCCTTTTGGCAAAGGTCGCAAATTGTTGTCAAACGCTCCCAGGGCGGTAGATTTCTTCGTGGGCGGCTGGCAGTGGCAGGGCATCAACACCCTGCAGGCCGGGGTGCCCTACTCCGTGTCGATCAGCGTCGACCGGGCCAACACCGGCACCTCGCAACGGCCCGACGCCATCGCCAAACCCTTCGTGCCGCAGGATCTTGGCTGCTGGTACTATACGTCGTCAAACCCCACCTGCCGGGCGCTCTTTCCGAACCAGGCGGACACCTTCGCCTTGCCGGCGAACTTCACCTACGGCAATGCCGGCCGCAACATCCTGCGCGGCGACAAGTTGATCCAGTTCGACATGTCGCTCATCAAGCAGTTCCGGGTGACGGAGTCGAAGAGCTTCGACTTCCGGGCCCAAGTGTTCAACGTGACCAACACGCCCAGCTTTGGTAACCCCGGCGGCAGCTTCAATCTGGCGACGGGCGGCGTCGTCACGGGAACCCGCAATCAGCCTCGCCTTTACGAGTTCAGCTTGAAGTTCACTTTCTGAAGGCCCGACTTTCTAAGGCCCCTCATTCAAGGGCCATGCGAACTGCGGTATCGACCGCGCTCCCCTCGATTACTTAGTCAATGTAAAGCGGTCTAACTCGTGGCCCATACCGTCAATCTGTCGAAACTGTAGCGTCTTGCCGTCAATCTCGAACCAGGAGAAGGAATTTACCTTCGAGATAAACTTGAGCGTATATTTCTGCCAACTGGCGCGCAAATCTTCTTGATCTCCATCATATAGGCCTGCCCCACCGGCGCCAGTTACCAGATAGATCGGTGCTTTCGCCTTAGTCACCTTGACGCCATCGAAATTTCTGTCGTAACCGAACCCGCCCCCGACGATTCCTTTCTTGAGCGCCTTCGGGTCTACCTTGAACCGGATGGGGTAAGTGCGCTGGTAATTATGGACATGCCCGGCCAGAACGACGTCTACTTTATATTTCTCGAATAAATCGGCCATCCAGCGCGAATGCTGCTCTGTGAAATGCGCCTTGGAGGAATTGAAGGCCGGATGATGCATAGTGACAAAGCGCCAAGTGGATGATTGGGCTTTCTGGAGCTCTTTTTCCAGCCACGCTCGCAGTTCGGGCGCCGTCCAATCGAGGTAAGTATTCGTATCTACGGCGATCCAATAGGAATTGCCGTACTGAAAGGAAAAACTTCCCATGCGCTTGATCGACTCCCCGGCGCTATGGAGCATCGCCTGAATGTCGGCGGGCGAACCTTCCCACTTTCGCGGCTGCCCGGCCGCATCCACATCGGGTCCGTTCAAAGGTTGACTCCAGTAATAGTAGTAAGCCTGCGCGTCCGGATATTTCGATAGATCACTAGCCGCGGTATCGTGGTTGCCCACCACGCCAATCATCGGGCGAGCCCGCAGCAGGGGCAGGGCATCGGAGTTGTAAATCGGATAGAACTTCTCGCGATACTCACTAATACGGCCTCTCGAATAGACAATGTCGCCGGTAATTTGAATGAAGTCCGGCTGCCGTTGATTCACCTGCTTTGACACCTGCTTTTGCGGTGTATTATTTTGGCCACAATCGCCAAAGACGGCGAACTTGTAACTCTGCGAGGCCGACTTTCGCGCTAAGCCGCGGCTAGCGAAAACGACTTCACCGTTGCGCGACACTTCGTAATCGAATTCGAGCCCCGGCTGCAGCCCCCGCAAGGATGCCGTATAAACCAAGTGCGGTGCAATTTCGCGCACCGCGATGCGGCGATTGGTGATGCTGGCGTGGGGCACCCAAGTGCCGGAACCCACCGGCTTCACCCGCACCGCAAACTGGGCTGGCGAATCTGCCGTGTGCCACAGCAAACTCAGCTTGGTCGCGTCGTGGCCATCGTCGCCCAGTTGTAGATAGGGCACCTCGACAAAGGGCTCCGCCGCTGAACACCAGAGCGCACAGAGCAAGACAATACTGAAGGGTTTCACGCTTTCAGTCTACAACTCCCATATACGCGAGACCCAGAAAATCGGTCCATCTAATGGTCTGAACTCTCGTGAACACGAATCCTGCCGGTCTCAACAATCCACAGCCGGCCCTCAATCGTTTCAATGTCGAGCATCCGCAGGAGGTCTTAAACAAACCCCTCCAATAGGCTGAGAGAATGGCGCTTGGGCAGCCTTAGTACGGCGATGCCAGCCGATGGATGCGGCGAGGAAACGCACGACGTCGGAAAAATCGAGATCAAGCGTAAGCAGGCAGCGCCGCTCGTGAAGACATACCTGATAGATCGTCACTGGCGCCGCTTAGACGTTCCTGATAAACCGTATCCGCATCGTGGCCTGCCGCTAGCAGAAGGCGCGCTGCGCGCAAACCAAAATTTTCGTCGAGCTTGAATTTCATGCGGCGCTAATCGCCGGAAGGTCCACGAATCTCTCGCGGCTCATCTCTGCGCCATAGGCAGGGCCGCAAGAATGTCTTCGCGTGGGAGGGAAGGATAGTCCTCAAGAATCTCTTCCATCGTCGCACCCGAAGCCAAGAAGTCGAGCAGCAACGAAACCCAAATCCTCGTGCCACGGACGCATGGCTTGCCGAAACAGACGTGCGGGTCGATAGAAATTCGTTCTAATAGGTCGCTCATCGTGGTGACCCTCCCTGCGTAATAGGGTATCAGCCCTTCATTAACCGGTCCCAGGTCACTTCCTTGCCCGTGTAGATCGACTCGCGCGCCATGATCGCCATCAGCGTGCTTTCCGCACCCCAGATGGCCGCGTTTTCCAGCTTGCCGTTGCGGGCTCCGTCGATGAATTGGTCTACGGCATCTTTGGTAATGTCGCCAATTGTCTTCACCTCTTCGATCGGCTGGCCCTCGCGATACAGCTTGTATCCTTGGCGCGAAACCTGCACGGTGCCCTTCTCGCAGATAAACGTCTCGCCCACTTCGCTCCAACCCGTGCCGCGGCCGAATTGGTTGGCCGTGAAGCTGACCACCAGTCCATTCGCGTATTGAAAGGTGAAAGCCAGGTTATCGAGAATGTCGCCGATGTCGGTGCGCTGACGGCTGCCATAGCCGCACGCCTTGGCGGGCTTCATGTTGGTGAACCAATGAATCACGTCGATGTTGTGGCAGTTCTGCTCGATGATCATGTC
>JAYVUQ010000463.1:0-2551 GCA_043787785.1 Bryobacteraceae bacterium | reverse complement strand
CATCGCTTTTGGTGCCAGATTTGAAGCGGTTATCGATTTAGAAGGAGGACTCATGCGCCAATTGGTTCTATCCATGTCCACATCGGCCGGTGGTTTTATTGCGGGCAAGGAAGGCGAGTTCGATAGGTACGAGGCGTCGGAGCGAGAAGATGAGATGGCAAACAACCTCTTCCGAAGCGCAGAGGCCGTCACGTTCGGGCGGGTCTGCTACGAAGGCTTCGTAGAGTACTGAGATGCTTTGGACCCCAGGTCCCCTGATACGCCTCGCGTGGATGGCGGCTGGGTTAGTGGACGAGTTTCGACTACTAACCAAACCGAAGGTTCAAGGGTGCGGTTTAGCGTTATTTCGCGACTTCGTTCGGCCCCAGACATTGACTCTGGTCGGCACACACCCGTTTTCATCGGGAACGGTGCTTCATGACTACCGAACGACGTGATGCGGATTGCCGTCTGCTTTGCTCAGTGACAGCACTTCGCCGGCGGAGACTGCGGTGCGTATTCGTCATGCCGGCGCCACCACTCATGACGATAGTTTCGACAGTGATTTTCTGGGTAATGCGGGTTAAATTCAGGTTCGATTCACCGCGCACTGCCGCCTCAATCTGAGCGATGTCAATTTTCCGCATCGCCATCATCGCCTCGAACGCGCGCTTCGCTACATCGCCGCCTTTGGCCATCGCTTTACGCGCGACGTGATTTGCCACGACAGACCCCATTTGTCCTTGCACCAGCCGCATGCGCTCTCTGCGCCGCCGTTGCCGACGATTGCATTCCAATAGCGGTCGGTCTCTGCCTGGTCGTCCAAGCCGATGTTCCTGATTGATACGCCTTGACCAGCAACCACTAAGCTCGTGTTTGAGCGGCCTCCGGTTTGCCTATTCCAGAAAAGGGTTTGCGCTGAACGTCACGGATGAGGCGGACGATCCTCAGGGCTTGCGCCCGATCCTGTTCGGCCCACAACGCCAAGTCCTCGAACGCCGAGGAGTCGAATTCTATGCTTCTCACAAGCCGAGTTTCACGATGGCCTCATTCAGGGCGATGACGCTCGTGCGTTCGAGGGATGGTTGCAAACGCCGCTTCATCGTCTGGTTGCAAACGCCGCTTCATCGTCTCGGACTTAAGGAGATGCGCTGTTTCACGCTCGGAGGCGATGTCCTTCCATGACGCGATCGGCACGATTACGGCGGTAAGCTCCCCAGCTTCATTTGACACGATCTAAATGTCCGTTTCAGGCACCCTTCAAGTTTAACTGCTCGCTGATGTTGAATCGGCGTTCGGGGTTAGCCGTGGAGGAAGTGCATGGTCCAGGCGGAGAGCCAGACCCAGGTGACTCCGGCGGTGGTGTGGTGGGCGAAGCGACGGAGATGATTTTGCGGGGTGTCCTTGCCGATGAGCGCGGTGACGGTGGCGATGACGAGAATGCCGAGGAGGGTGAATCCTAGGTGGGGGCTCATTATTTTGACTCCTGGGGGTAGACGTCGGCGAGGGCGAGGAGATTGACGAGTCCGGCCATGGTGAGGAGTTTGGTGCCGTATTCGTGCGCGATGCCGGCCATGAAAGTGGGGGCATAACCGAAGAGGGATAGGGCTAGATACGGCAGGCCAGCCAAGGCTTTGACGGCTGCGCCGGCGCGGAACATGAGGAGGGCGGTGCCGTCGAGGCCGGCGAGTTCCGCTGGGATGGGCATGGCGGTGGAGCCGTTAAGGGAAACGCCGGCGATGACCAGGGTGAGCACCATGCCGCCGTAGAGAACGGCTTTGGCGCGTTGGCCGGTGAGCCAATGGGCGGCGCCGGGGATGACGAGTCCGGCGGCGAGAGCGAGAGGCTTCATGGCTGCACCTCCTGGGCGCGGATGGGTTTTGGCACGCTGAAAGTGCGGTCCCAGCGGGTTTTGGTGAAGAAGTTGGTGGCGACATCGATTAGGTGTTTGGCGTCCCAGTCGGTAGGGTAGCTGTCGCCGGCGTCGTAGGACCAGTAAATTAAAGCGGGCTTGCCGATAATGTTCTGGCGGGGGACGAAGCCCCAGTAACGGCTGTCGAGCGAATTGTTGCGGTTGTCGCCCATGGCGAAGTACATGCCGGGGGGGACGAGGAGTTCACCGTCGATGATGTGATGGGAGAGCATGTCGCGCCCACGGGGGGTTACCTGGCGATCGCCATTGCCAGCGGGAAAGCTGTCACGAAAGGTATCGGGGAAACTGGCGATGAACTGGGTGTAGGGCTCCACGAGCCGCTTTCCGTTGCGGATGACTTGCCCATTCTTTAAATGGAGGCGATCACCGGGCAGGCCGATGACGCGCTTGACGTAGTTGATGCGAGGGTCTTCGGGAAAGAGGAAGACGATGATGTCGCCACGCTGGACGTCTTGATAGGGGAGGAGCGAGTAACGGCTGGGTTCGGCATAAACGAGCCGATCGACGAGCACGTGATCGCCGATGCGAATAGTGCCCTCCATGGATCCGGTGGGCACGACGAAGGCGTGGAGGAGGCTGGTGGTGCCGAAGGCGAGGACGAGAAAGGTGAGGCTCCAGTCGGTGAGGAGGCTGCGGGGG
>JAYVUQ010000462.1:0-4690 GCA_043787785.1 Bryobacteraceae bacterium | reverse complement strand
GCCAAAGTTGGGAAATCAATTCCTTGAATTTCCACCTTGCCGGGAGCCATGTAAGCCACGCCGCGATTGGTTGCCATTTTGTCCGTTCACCTCCAACAGAAGTCTGTTCAGCGGCAGGACTGTGCATCCCGCGCTTAGGCATCGTATCAGCTTGTGAGGGCCAGTGAAAAGGGGTAAAATTGGTCAGTTTAAACTCAAGGTGCCAGCAAGGCCATCAACGGGAGCGGCGAAGAAACCGGCCTGCTTAGTGGGCGTGAACTTCAAGTCGGAGAAGATGGCGTCAATCGGTTCCCGCGAGACGATGAGGAGACCACCGTCCTGCGGGCTGTCACGCAAGTAGGCTTTCGCGCCACACAGCCACTGGGCGATGGCTGCCGGATCGGCTTGGGACACCTTGGCGTCCAGGAGCGCCAGGTACTCGGGGTAAGCGTGAAACGCTACTTCATCGATCATCGGCCCGAAGACTTCGCGCGATTTCGAGTGCCGGTTCAGTTCATGGGTGATGGTGCAATCGGTAGAGTAGGTATTCACCTTGCTGGATGGCTTGCGGCTGGGGGCCAAAGGCGAAACTCCGCCCGCTAAGCCTTGGCTGGAGGTTCACTTCGTAGCCCGTGCCCAACTGCCCGGCATCGCCGCGGAGGAGGAGCATTTATTTGCGCTTGTTTTCGTTCTTCTTCGAGTTGACTTTGACGTCAGCCTGGAAGAGGAAATCGCCCATGGGCAGGAGGCTTTCGAGTTGGCCGGGGCACCCTTCGCCGTGAATGGCGCCGCCACCTACGGTCCACTTCACTTCTTTCGGCTTGCCTTTACCGGGGCCGAGCATCTTGCCGATGCCGCCGGCGGCTTTGGGTTGGGTGCCGGTGGACTTCCAACCGGACAGGTCAGTGCCGTTGAAAAGCAATTGCGTACCGAGCGGCTTCAGGCGCGGGTTGCGGATCTCCACTTTGCCGCCCCGATGGGCTTCGCAGACGATCAGGCTGCCGCCATTCACTTCCCCTTCCATCGAGACCCAAGCGTTGGGCGGGAACCCACCATTGGCTTTGGCTTGGCCGACGATGGAGCCAAAGGGCCATTCGGCATCGCCCGCACGTCGAAGCGCAGGACAAAGTCGGTGAAGGGCGATTGGCTGCGCAGGAGGCCCGTGCCCTCGATCGACAGCACACCGCCGCCCGAAACGAAGTTCGCGCTGTCACCCGCCCAGCCCACGCTGCTCTCGCCATCGTGCAGCACAATCCAGCCCTCTTGCGCCTCAGTTGGCGAGAGCGCGGCCGGTAGCAGCAGGGCGGCAATGACAAGGCTAAGTGTGAGTTGGGTCAGGCGCATGGAGTTGTGCTTTTGGCTTCACCATAACAAACGCAAGCGACGGTTCGGATTCCGGCTCCAGGATGCCGAAAGTCAAACCTTCGCCTTCCATGACGGTGGTGGCTTCCCCGCCCTCGGTTTCGGGCGGTACGGTTTGCGCCTCGCCCGGATCGTAGGCGAGCTGCATGGTTTGCCCAGCGACGCATTCGCCAGCCAGGATGATGCCCGCGAGAGGCGAGAGCACCAGTTGCTGCAACGTGCGCTGCACGGGCCGCGCGCCGGAAGCGGGGTTGTAGGATTGCTGCGCGAGGTAGGTGAGCGCTTCGGGGGTGACGTTGAGTGCGATCTCGCGATCATCGGCCAGCTTGCGCGTCAAGGCGTTGATGCTCTTGGAGACAATCGACTCGAGCTCACGCGCCGAGTGAGTTGAACTGCACCACTTGGCCGATGCGGTTATAAAGCTCAGGGCGCAAGGTCCGCTTGACGAATTCCAGGATGAATTTTTTACGCTCCTCCAGGTCGTCAGTCGCCTCCATCGCTTCCTTCACGCCGAGGTTCGAAGTAAAGATAACCATCGTGTTCGAGAAATCGCAGAAGCGGCCTTTGGCGTCTGTGAGGAAGCCACTTTCATCCGAGCCCACCAAGCCGGGCCGCGACCCGATCAGGCCGGCCGCCGAGGACTTGTCCTGATACTCGCCCATGTCAATGCGGATGACGGCGCTTTCGTCGTCCAGCAGCGCCTCGGCCAGCGCCTTGGCCAGTTCGGTTTTGCCGACGCCCGTGGGGCCATGGCCATGTGAGGGTTCCCTTACTCTAATCGTCTTCTGCGTGGTGGAGGCGGCGGAGCGTCGTCGCCGGGTTTCGATTCTGGCGGTTCGGGCCGCTTGAACCAGTCCCAGGGCGCGCGCCCCGCCGGCGGCGGAGGAGGCGGCGACTGCGGTGGCGGTTGCTCCTGCCGCGGCGGAGGCGAGCGCGGCTGATAGGCCACCGGCGGCGCTTCGCTCACGCGCTGCATTGGCTCCACCCGTTGCGGCGCCGCTTCGGCGCGGTCGGCGAAGAAACGATGGCGAGACAACAGCAACGCGGTACGGAATGAGTAGTGGGCCGGCACGGCCACCTTGAGGTCAGTGATGGTGGGCACGTCGGGCGCTTCGAAATCGAATTCAAAGTTTACTTGGCTGCCGGCGCGCGCCTCGCACACCGCGTTGATGGGCGCACGCTGAAAACCGGTGCCCTCGTTGATGCGGATCTCCGCATTGACGCGCGTCCCCTTTTCAACAGCCGCGCCGTTCTCGCCCACCAGCACCAGCCGGAATTTGTCGCGGCCTTCACGCCGCAACTGGCTGAAAAAGGTGATCAACTCGTCGCCTTGGCCCTGTACTCGGCTGGGCTTGGCGGCCAGCTTATAGCGGATGCTGCCGCCACGGTCGAAGACGAAGTTCATCGCGTCCAAAGTGGGGCTGACGCGGAAGTCGAGGTACTTGCCTTCGAGGGCCTGTTCCAGGCGCAACAGCGCGCCCAGGTTCGCTAGCGCCGAGCGGATTTCGACGCCCAAATCTTCATTCAGGCTCCACGTACGCGTCGTACGCATGATGCGCTTCTGTTGCTCGATCAACTGCGTAAATGCCGTTTCACCAGCTTCTTTTAACGTCTCGTAATAGGTCTGCATGCCGGGAGTGAGATCGAAGTAGACCGCCGCGGAGTGCGTGAAACGCCGTAGTTGGCCGAAGAAACGCTGCGGGGGCTGGGCCGAGTCAAGCAGTTCATAGACACAATCTTGCAGAGCGACCACCAGGCGATCCACGAATTGGACGGTCTGCGAGTCGACTTCGGTTTCGATGCGGCGCTCCGTAAACAGAGTCAGATACTCGCGCATCGCGCGATGGAGTTCGGCGTAACGCTCGGCCAGAAAGGTGACCTCTTCGAGGATCTTGCGATAAGCCGTGGCGAGCCCGCTATGGGCAGTCATCGTGGTGCAGGCCGGGATGAAGTCTGGGTTCTTCTCAAAGCCGGTGGCATAGCGCTGACGGCGCAGTTGGGCGCAGACGACGGCATAGCCGGCCTGGTCCGCCGGCGCCTGCAGGGTAATGCGGTACGCCGGGTAACGCTCCGTCATCATCTGCGGGTTGAATTCGTCGCGTTGCCCGTCGGCTTCCACTTGGGCGTGGGGCTCGTAGATGACATAAACTGGCGTCTCCTGCGTGCCTTCGAGTTCGGCCTTCGTAAAGGTGCGGCGTACGGGATGCTCGGGAGTGATTTCGCTGGCCCGGCCGGCGACACTGGCTGCGCGAAGGCGCTCCTCGCCCAATCAGGGTTCGGCGTTCTCTATCATTGCCACGGCGAACAATCAACAACTCCTTCCGTTCCTACACTGTCGCTACGGATCGCCGGTTAATTTTCCTCACCGGCAACAACGCATCCCAACGTCCGCTTCGCCAGCGGCGGTACGACTCTTAATTTCGCCATTCCCGCAGGCGCGCTTGCCGGCGTCCCCGCAGCGGGAGCGCCGTTTGCTTTCTCCTCCGTAACCACCGCCGGCACCATCACCCTCACCGTAGTGTTGCGCTCAAATTGCCAAGTGCTCTGCCCCAATCCGGCCGCCGTTCGCACCGTTCGCTTGAATCGCGCCGCGCCCGCCATCACCAGCGTCCGCATCAATCGAACGTCCAGTGGCTTTGACGTACTCGTCACCGGTTACTCGAACACCCGCGAAATCACCGGCGGCAACCTGCGCTTCAACCCCGCATCAGGCGTCACGCTAGCCACCTCGGAATTCCCGCTCAACCTCAGCGCGAGCTTCCAAACCTGGTTCACCAGCACCCCCTCGGCGGGCTTCGGCACCCAGTTCCTGCTGACCATTCCCTTCAAACGTCGCTGACGGCACGGCCGCCTCACTTAGTTCCGTGCTGGTGACGCTCACTAACGCCACCGGCTCCGGTTCCGCCTTGGACAATTTCTAGAAATAGGTGGACCCGCTCAACAGCCCCACTTATTCAACAACCACCGCCACCGTGGCGATGGTTCGCGGGCCGGTTCGCAGTTGATTGACGACGTTGCCTTTGCCGTCGATCTCCACCAGCCGGCGGCCCGTGTAGTCGGAAACCAGCCAGTTGCCATTCGGCAGCACCGCATGGCCAGAGGCCCAACCGAACTGGGTATCCGGTTGCTTCCCGCCCACGCTGCGCACCACCTTGCCCGCCGCATCCACTTCGAGCACCTCGCCCGGATCGGATAACGTCAGCATCGTGTGCCCGTTGGCCAAACGACGACCCTGGTACAGTCGGCGCTTGTCGCCCTCGGGCGCCTGCCACTGCCAGACGATCTTCTTGTCCCTGTCCACCTCAATCAGCTTGGCGACGGCCTCCACCGCAATCAGCGTCGTGCCGGT
>JAYVUQ010000461.1:0-6229 GCA_043787785.1 Bryobacteraceae bacterium | reverse complement strand
GCCGATGACGAGTTCACGGTCCAGCAGGCGCTCGGTGAAGTTGCCCAGGCCGCAGCCCACCTCAAGAACGCGGCGTCCGAGTTGGGCTTGGGAGAGGTCCGATTGCCAGGCGAAGTAGCGCTTGGCTTGCGACATCCGGCGCTGATCGGCGACCGTGTAGCCGGAAGAGACCGAAATGTTGCCTGGAATCGTCACAGTTTGAGATTAGCTTGGTACGATCTTCTATGATACTCGCCGCTGTCGGCAAGTTCACCCGTTCTTCATGAGTTCTTCCCCATCGCCGCGTGCTTTTTGGTCCAGTATCCTGGCTCCCATGCTGGTTTTACTGTTTATGTACTGGCCCGTATGGGACGTTTGGTTCCGTGCCGACGATTTTGCCTGGCTCGGTTTGCGGCTGCCAATCCGGGACACCGCCACGTTCCTGCATGCGATGTTCCAGCCGATGGCGCAAGGCACAGTCAGATTTCTGAGCGAGCGCGCCTTTTTCCTTTTCTTTTCGATCGTCTTCGGCAATGATCCACTGCCGATGCGCGTCTTTATTTTCGGGCTGCAACTGGCCAATGTGGCTCTGCTGCACCGGCTCAGTTGGCGCTTGAGCGGCTCGCTGGTCACCGCCGCGCTGGTGCCCGCCCTATGGCTGATCAATCCGGGCACCGTGGTCAGCATGACGTGGCTTTCCACCTGGAACCAACTTCTGGTGGTCTTCTTCCTGCTAGCCGCGCTGGTCAGCTTCATCGAGCGGCGGCCTTGGCTCTGCTGGCTCAGTTTCCTGTTGGGCTTTGGGGCGCTCGAAGTGAATATCGTCTTCCCGGCCCTGTTGTTGGTTTATGTGTGGCTCTATGAGCGTGACCGTTTGCGCGAGGTGTGGCCATTCTTCGTGCCTTCGGTGCTGTTCGTGGCGTTGCATCTGTTCGTGATCCCGAAAAACCGCCGGGACCCGACTTATCAGCTTTTTTTCGAACTCGACATGTTGCGACGGCTATCGCGCTACTGGAAGTGGGGTTTGGGAATTTGGCGGTATGTTACCTTGCTGGGCGCTCCGCTGCCCTGGGAACGGTTGGGGAGCCCAGCCTTATCCGTGCTGGGACTAGGAACGTTAGCGTGGGCAGCTTTCCAGGCCGGCAAAAAGAAGGGGCGGTTGGCTTTGTTTGGGGCGGCTTGGTTTGTTGGACTGCTGCTGCCAGTACTGCCGCTGCGAAATCACTTTTCTGACTATTACTTAGCTTCAGCCTCGGTGGGCATGGCGATGATCTTCGGCGTGGCCGTGGTGGAGAGCTGGGAGTTCCATCGGGCAGCGGGCGCGCTCGCCAGCGCACTGGTGGCGATGATGGCAGTCGCCAGTTGGCAGGTGAGCGGGACAACCATGGAGTGGTACCGGTCCAATGCGCAGAGAGTGGAGCGCATGGTCCGCGGAGTGGTGGAGGCGCGGCGGCTGCATCCCAACGACCTGATTCTATTGGACCAAGTGGACGATCTCCTCTTCTGGGACGGCGTCGTGCATGATCCGTTCCGCCTCTACCTGGTTTTCGACGTGTTTCTCACGCCAGGCTCCGAACGGCAAATCCGTCCATCGGCAGGGGCCAGGGATATGGCGGAGTTCATCCTGGCGTCTGAGGACACGCGCTACGTGCTGGAGCATGAGGGGGCGCAAGTCTATCGGGTGGGGCCAGGTCCGCTGCGGAATGTGACCCGTGCGTATTTCCAGAAGATGGACGCCATATTGGCGCAAGGGCTACCCCGGTCGATCGATGTGGCCAAGGCGGCGTACGGGCCGCTCCTGGGAAAGGGCTGGCACGGGGTGGCGAATCGGGCGCGGTGGTGCGAGGGCTTGGCCGAATTGCGCATCGGAGGGCCAAAGGCGAAGGGGCAGTCACTGTGGGTGACCGGCTATGTGCCTGAAACAGTGCTAGCGGGAGGCGCGCAGGAGTTGGTGGTGACGGCAAACGAAAGAAAACTACCCCCGGTAACGATTTCTACCGCCGAAACACCCTTACATCTGCAGATTCCGCTGCCGGATTCGCTAGTGGGGGAAGGCGAGATGAGCCTCCAGCTCCGATTTTCACGCGTTATCTCGCGGCAGGGCCGGGATCATGCGCTGATCGTGCGGCGGTTGGAAGTCCGGTGACGTGGCGGGTGATGTGGCAGTATTTACCCACTGGTGACCAAAATTGGCACACTTGGCATCCCACAATGAAAGATCTTCGATGGCTTGAAACTTTTCAGACGATTTGTCGTTCTAAAGGTGACGGATGACTATTGGTTCCGCAAACGTTGCCGATAATCACTGAGTTAGCCGGGGCTATGCTGATAAGAAATTAGATCTGGAAGCGGGCTAGCCGCGTAAGAAAGACAGGGTCCCCACATTCTTGGCCATGAAATTGCTACGAAGTTGTGCTACGATACTTGGTGCCTTAGGAGCTAGCGGACACTAATCGAAGGTCAGGCGAAGGAAAGTCGCCGATTCTCAGATGTCGGCCAAGCGCTCAGTTTATGGAATGTTCCGACGATTGGATGGATCTCATCGTCAGATGTTTGAAAATTTAGAAGATCGGGATCGGCCGAACGCCAAGCTGAGGAGTCTCTCTACCTGCTGGGGCGTTTTTAAATGGTGTCACGCATAGAAAACCTTAGTCGGGACGACTAAAATGTTTGCAACCTTTCCCCCAATCCCGCGTCTATATCGTGGACGAGAGCATAGACAAAAAACAAAACAAAGATAGAGGAGTTATCAAAATGACTAAGAGCGAAATCAACAAGTTCCGGGATATTCTCGAGGCCAAGGCGGCCGAGTTGTCCGAAGTCGTGCGCAACCGTGATGGCATCGTCATTGAAAAGAGCCCGGATGCTCTCGACGAAGTGCAGCACGCCGCTGAGCGCGAGCTGGCGATCCGGAATCTCGACCGCGAGTCCAAGCTTTTGGCGCAGGTGCGGGGCTCATTGCGCCGAATCGAAGACGGTGCATTTGGCGTTTGCCTGCACTGCGAAGAGGACATCTCACCCAAGCGGCTCAATGCCGTGCCGTGGACTCCGTACTGCATCTCCTGCCAGGAGCAGGCCGATCGCAATCAGGAAATGGGCGTCGAAGATCTCGAAGAGATGCTCGTTACCGCAGCATAACCTGCAAGCCGATTGCCGTGGTCGTTTTCAGCCGGTGCCGCTCTCGCGGCACCGGCTTCGTTTTTCCACTGTATTTTTGGGCCCGTGGCCCAGTCTGGCAGCTAATTTCTCGAGACATCCGGTCGGCTAGTGCTTCGACCCTGTGTTTTGTTTCCTTCTACGCCACAGGCATCCTGGCCCGTCGCGTGAGCGGCGGGTCAAATTGGATAAATATTTGAAAAAAAATACTTATACCTCGGCGTAGGGAGAAATCGAACCCGCCGCTGACGCGGGGGGCTCGCAGTACTTCATGGAGCGGGAAGGCTTCAAACGGACGAGGAACTAGGCCAAGGCGGGGACGGCTGAAGATTTGCTTGCCAACGGATGCCCAAGGGGTTGGCCCACGGGAGCTTGATTCCAGTATTGTCGAAACAGATTCAACAGCGCACCCGCCATGTCCGGATGTTCAAAGACCACCGCCGTCCAAGAAGGGCGGGTGACGACGGGATCGAGAATGGCGAATAGGCCAGAACCACCGTCGAAGATTGCCAGCTTCATCGGCAAGGCGGGCAAGGTGCGCACCTCCGCGCCCTGGCGCTGGTAGGACTCGTGCCGCTGGCTGAAGTGGTCTTCGGCCCGGTCCTCGGGTCTACTGGCCGCCATGAGAATCTGGCAAGTCACTCCGCGGCCCCGGGCTTGCCCTACCAGTTCGTCGTCCAGCGGATTCATAGCATAGGGCGGCCCCACAAACTCGACGTACTCTCGCGTCACGCTTCCCAGCATCCGGCGGTAGTGGGCCGCGATCTGCCCCGGGTGAGAGACCAGACACAGCGGGTCAAGCGTGCCACGGCCTTCCTGACCCTCCGAATAGGCGGCTTGTAGATCATCCACCAACCCCAGGGCCAGCTTCGATTGTTCCTGTAACTCGCGTTCCAAGGTCCGGGTGCGGCGCGCCAGATAGTGCGAAATGGCGACCTCGGGATCGACGGCCGAGAAGAGCTTGGTTTTCTCCTGCATCACCTGGGCGAAGCCCTTTTCCACCAACGAGTCCAGCACTTCGTAAATCTTTTGGCGAGGCACATGAGCGCGGGCCGCGAGCTCGAGCGCTTTGAAGCGCGGATGGCCAACCAGCACCAGATAGGAACGAGCCTCATAGGCGTTCAGGCCGATCTGCTGCACGCGCCGCCAGAAACGCTGATACTCAATTTCCGATAGTTCTTTCATCATGCACCCATTCCCATCAGGGACCCCTAAGGCTACCGACAATATCAGACAAGGGAGCGCAATTCAATTCTGTGTCAATTCACCCGTTTCAATTCGCCGGGGGGAAGCTAGCGGGTTTCGATGATTTGGCTGACGATGCCGTCCAGTTCGCGGACCGTGAGGATGAGGCGTTTGCGCGCTGCCACTTGGGCGGCCGGTAGGGAAAATTGCACAGAAAACTGGCGGTCAAGCGTGGCGTGGGCGGGTAGCTTGTCGCGCACCTTGAGGTTGGGATTGTAACGCTGACCGAAGGCCGGGTACCCCGCAAAGACGCGGTCCGCATCCACTTCGGCGATCAGGCTGCCTTCGGTCTTTTGGCCTTTGGCATCTTCGATCTCCGCCTGAATCTCGCCCACCGTATAGGTGGAGCCGGCGGTATTCTCGAGGCGGCAATCCACCACCATGAGCGTCGCCTCCTCCACCGCGTTCAGCGTGCGCACCTTCATCACCCGGCCTTTCAGTTCCATGTGCGCATCCCATTGGATGTAGAAGGCGCCGCCAGCGATCAGCGCGACGACGACCAGGCCGGCCAGAATCACGAAGGGGCGCGGCACGGAAGCTTAACCCGCCTCGAACATGCGCTTCAAGGTGTTGAGGCAGGTGTGCGAATGGTCGAATAGCTGTGGCCCAAAGATGTGGGTCTCCAGGCCCACCTGGCCCGTATAACCGTCTTTTTCCAGCCCGGCGAAGATCTGTTTCCAATCGAGTTTTTCGGGATAGTCCAAGAGGGTCTTGCCCTTCATCTGCACGTTGCCCACGCGCTTCTTCGGTAGCTTCCGATAGCCGGCGGGGAAAGGCTGCTCCTGCAAACCCATCCCGTTCATGGCGTCCCAGTTGATGCCCACGTACTTCGAAGGCACGAGTTTAAGTTGCTCGGCAATCTCCTCACAACTGACGCTGTTACACGACGTCTCGTTTTCGAGCAGAAGGTGAATATGTTCCGACTCCGCAATCTTCGCCATTTCATTCAGCACCTCGGCGATCCGCGGATAGATCTTCCGCGGCTCGGCCACACGCATAAAGTTGAACACGCGAATCTTGTCGACACCCAGGATCTGGGCCGCGCGGATCGACTTGCGCAGGTCTTCGAGACGCCGGTCAAAGAGCACCTGATCGCGGGCTTCGCGTTTCTGGCGCGCCTCCGGAGTATCGTTCTTTCGTTCCACCACCGTGCCCGGAAGGTTGTGCTTGAGCAATGGCGTATTGAGGAATGAGACGCGGACGCCAGCCTGAGAGAACATCTTGGCCGTGGCCTTCAGGTTGGTTTCGTCCCAGAGGTGATAGCTGGCGCCTTTGACGCCGGGAACGGCGCGAAGTTCTACCCACTTGAGGCCATGATCGGTGGCGAATTTGACGGCGCCGGCTTCCGTGCTGGCGCACTCATCGGTGACGGCGCTAACGCGAGAGTAGTCGATACGCTTGCGGGCGGCGAGCGCGCCAGGGAGCAAAGCGGTAGCAGAGGAGAGAAGGAGGTGGCGGCGGGTGATCATAAACGTCTTTGGCCAGTTTATCAGGCTCACACTCAAGGTGATGGCGTCGATACGGATAAGAGGCCATGGCAGCATCACTCCAAATCAACGACAGCCTTGAGGGCGAAGCCCCGGAACCAGCGCAGACTGGGCCGGATCATGCGGAAGCCAAGCGGGAGGCGAGCCCGCTAACCCGATTGCTGGAGGTGCTCGTCAGCGAAGCAATCACCGTAGATGAAGGCGAGGCAAAGCAACACAAGGATCGGCTGCGGGCCCTAGCCCAACGCACCGTCACCGACGTTGAGCCGCTGCTGCAGGTGGAGTTGCGCACCTATCGCGAAGGCGCGGAGAAAAAGGTAGACCAACTGCGGCGCGAACTGGCCAGCACCGCCGACGCGATG
>JAYVUQ010000460.1:0-6595 GCA_043787785.1 Bryobacteraceae bacterium | reverse complement strand
GGGTTTACCATGTGCCGGATGCCAAGAAGTTAGAGGCCACGCCGATCGTCTACGAAGGCATTCTATATGTCACTAACTCCAACCAACTGCATGCCCTCGACGCGCGAACGGGCCGCAGGATCTGGATTTACCGCGACGAGCAAGCCGAGGGGCAACGCGTCAACCGGGGCGCCGCCATCCTAGGCGACAAGGTTTATCTGGTAACTTCCGATTGCCACTTAGTGGCATTGAACCGTAAGACCGGTGCCATTCTGTGGCATAAGAAATACGCCGACACCAAGGACGGCTACTTTGCGACCATGGCACCGTTTGTGGTGAAGGACAAGGTAGTGGTCGGAATGGGCGGCGGCGACTCCGGCGCGCGAGGCTTCCTGGCCGCATTATCCGCATCGACCGGCGAAGAGATGTGGCGGCTGTGGACCATTCCCGCGAAAGGCGAGCCGGGCTCCGAAACGTGGTCAAAGGAGTTTTCGCTCAAGTGGGGCGGCGCGGGCACTTGGCTCTCCGGCACCTATGATCCAGCCTTGAACCTTTTGTATTGGACCACCGGCAATCCTTGGCCGGACTTTTACGGCGGCGACCGGGATGGATCGAACCTCTACTCCGACTCGCTCATTGCCGTCGATGCCGATACTGGCAAGCTGAAGTGGTATTTCCAATTCACACCGCACGACACGCATGACTGGGACGCGCAATCCTGGCCGGTGCTGATTGATACGGTTTACGACGGCAAGCCACGTAAGTTGGTGCTGCATCCGAATCGCAATGGATTTCTGTATGTGCTGGATCGAGTAACGGGTGAGTTTCTACGGGCGACGCCCTTTGTCGACAAACTCGATTGGGCTACCAGGATCGATGCCCAAGGCAAGCCAGTGACTGTGCCTGGCAAGGACCCGACGCCGGGCGGCACACGGGTTTGCCCGGCCGTTCGCGGCGCCGCGAATTGGATGTCGCCTTCTTATAACCCGGCTACCGGACTTTTCTATTTGCCGACGCTCGAACAATGCGATATCTATTTCAGCTCTACCAAAGAGCCCAAGCCGATGATTGGCTTCGCCGGCACCGGTGGCGAGAGTATTCCGGCGGAGCCTGGTAAGTTCATGCTGCGCGCGATTGACCCGCGAACGGGCAAGCGCGTGTGGGAGCACGCCATGCCGGGCCCGGCGACTACGTGGGCCGGCACCGTATCGACGGCGGGCAATGTCGTGTTCTTTGGCGATGACAATGGCCAGTTAGTCGCCACCGATGCGCGCACCGGCAAGCACCTATGGCACTTCGGCACGTCGCAGAATATCACGGCTTCCCCGATTACTTACATGGTGGACGGCAAGCAGTATGTGGCGATCTGCTCGGCGAGCGACGTTTACGCGTTCGGGCTTTTCGAGCCGATGGTGGAGTGAATGCGTTCGCTGATGGGGAGCTTACTCTTACTCAGTCTGGCGGCGACACCAGGTTGGCCGGCAATTCGCCGGCGGCGCGCCCCTACGCATCAAGGCTCCTCCGGCGCTTCATTGCGCAAGCGTATCCACATCAACAGCCTCATCACCCAAGCGGGCACCGCCGAGGTGGAGACGGGCGGCAACGTCTCGTTAGTAGGAGATTTGGCGGGCGCTTTCACTCTGCCCACAGTGCTGAAGTTTACTCCCGACCGGACGAACACCGAATTCAACGTTAGCTTCGACGGCCTGGCCAGCGATTTGAGTAGCGATTTGAGTAGCGATAGCCGCCCGACGCACTTTGGCGACCGGGTGACGGTGGGCGCGACCCATGAGTTTCATGGCTGGCGCGGACTGTCGCTGGCGGCGGGCCCACAGGCCACATTTTTTACCCGCGGCAGCGATGGTGTGCGGTGGGGAGGCGTCGGCTTGGCGCGAGCTAACTTGGCTGGCTGGGATGGCGGGCTCACTGCATCCTTCACGCAGGCGACTCATTCTTCGGATGTGAATCCGGCCCGCTTGCTGGACCTCGGCGCCGGCGTGGGCCGGAAGTTGAGTAAGCGAGTGACGGCACACGCGAATTACCTGTATGAGAAAGCGAACGGCTACTCTCCGCAACACTCGCTGTATGAAGGCGTGGAGTTTCAGCTGACTCCGCGTTTTGCCTTGGATCTGACGATGCAGCAGATCGGTGTGGGTGGCACGATTGACCATGAGTTCGTCGCCAGCGTGACGATGAATCTGGGCCGGCCTTCCCGTTGGCGGCCCCGGCGTCACTAACCCGAATCGGTGGTATGCTGTTGCCCGAATGACCCTTCACTCCTGGAACATAATCGAACGCGAGCAAATGAATGCGCTGGTGGTGCGGCAGGCGCTGCACGGAACCAACATGACGATCGCAAGGCTCGACCTGAAGGCCGGGGCCCTGGTCCCCACGCATCACCATGTAAATGAGCAAATGACCGTTCTGATCAGCGGTAAATTGCGTTTCATCTTCCCGGAGAAAACCATAGACGTGGTAGGCGGCGAGGTGATGGAGATCGCCCCGAACCTGCCGCACAGCGTAGAGGCGCTGGAGGACTCAGTAGCCATTGACGTCTTCAGCCCCGTGCGCGAGGATTGGCTCCGCGGTGACGACGCCTATTTGCGTGGCCGTTAGGTAGCGGGTCCACGGGGGAACTTTCGGGGTCGCATAAGTTTGTGCGGGTCTGTCACACTAGTGTGATGAACGCGATTGTCGGTATGGAATTGGTTGAATTGGAGCAGGCGGTGAAGCCGGAGCCGGCTTACCGGGCGCGCCAGATCTTCGACTACGTCTACGCCCGGCGCGTACTCGATTTTGACAAGATGACCTCGCTGCCGGCGGCGTTGCGTAAGCGTTTGGCTTCCGAACTGCCGGTGGGCATGCCGACGGTGAACCATCGTTATGACTCGTCGGACGGCACACGGCGTTACTTGCTCGACCTCGCCGATGGCCGCACGGTGGAGACCGTGCTGATGCCGCAAGACGATCGCGACACGATCTGCATTTCGTCGCAGGTAGGCTGTGCGGTGGATTGTAAGTTCTGCCTGACGGCGAAGATGGGCCTGGAACGTAACCTGACGGCGGGCGAGATTGTGGCGCAGGTGTTGCTGGTGATGGAACACAACCAACTGTCGCCAACCGACCGCCGCTTGAACCTGGTGATGATGGGCATGGGCGAGCCGCTGCTGAATCTACCGAACGTGTTGAAAGCGACGCGGCTGTTAACCGGGGCGATCGGCATTGCGCCGAAGCGAATTACGCTATCGACATCGGGCATCATTCCGAAGATGGAGGAGTTGGGGCTAGCGGATATCCGGCCGCGGTTGGCGATTTCTCTGAATGCGAGCTATGAGGCGCAGCGGCGCGAGATTATGCCGATTACGAAGAAGTATCACTTGGCGGATTTGATGGAGGCCTGTAGGCGTTATCCGTTACGGAAGGACGAGCGGTTGACGTTTGAGTATGTGCTGCTGAAGGACGTAAACGACAGCGATGAGGATGCGCGGCGCGTAGTGCAACTGATCGGCAAGTTGAATTGCAAGGTGAATTTGATTGCGCTGAATCCGGGGCCGGGGATTGCTTATGGGACGCCGTCGGCGGAGCGCGTGGCGTCGTTCCAACGGATTATCCGGGAGCACGTTTCCTGCTATGTGCGGAAGCCGCGGGGACTGGATATTTATGCGGCCTGCGGGCAGTTGAAGCGGATGTCGAGTGAAGCGTTGGTGACGGTGGGGTAGGTTTAACGGTTCTAGCGTGGGACTCGGGGAACGATGGCCAGTGGCGCGCCCCTGATTTTAAGCTGCCGAACGCCTGTCTGGTGAGTGAGAATTTGCGGCGTGGGGATGACGGCAAGGGATTGCGATGGTCGCGTCAAGAGGTTTGGGGAAATCGATTTTTTCACGGCTTCTCACGCGGTGGGCGAAAAAGGCTGTTCTTCAAGCTACATACGCCGGTAAAGTAATCGGGCACGCCGGTGGCATACTGGCTACATGCGCATCCTACTAGCCGGCCTTTGGCTGGGGAGTCTTCTATCCGCTCAGCAGGCTCCGCTGGAAACCTATTTGCGGCGGGTATTCGATCAGAAAGACTTCGCCGTCAAGACCTTCGGCCCTGCGGCTTGGCTCGAAGACGGCGCGGCTTACACCACCGTCGAAGAGAACGAAATCGTCCGCTATGCCACGGCTAGTGGCGAGCGCTCCGTACTGGTCTCCGCCAAAAGCTTGACGCCGGCGGGCCGGGATCAACCGCTGAAGCTGGATGGCTACAGTTGGTCTGCCGATCACCAGCGCCTATTGATCTTCACCAACACCCGCAAGGTGTGGCGGCTGAACACGCGCGGCGATTACTGGGTGCTCCACCGTCCGTCAGGCCGGCTGTGGCAGTTGGGCGGGAAGAGTGAGGAAGCCTCGCTCTATTTCGCAAAATTCTCGCCGGACGGCCACCGTGCCGCCTACGTCCGTGGCAACAACGTCTATGTCGAAGACCTCGCCTCCAGCAAAGTCACCGCCCTTACCGCCGATGGCTCGGCGCAGATTATCAACGGCATGGCTGACTGGGTCTACGAAGAAGAATTACACCTGCGCGACGCTTTCCGGTGGAGCCCGGATAGTAAGTCGGTGGCCTATTGGCAATTCAATACCAGCGGGGTCGGTATTTTCCACTTACTCGATAACACCTCCGCCACTTACCCGAAGCTGATTGCCATTCCTTACCCCAAAGCCGGCACGCTCAACTCGGCGGCGCGGGTCGGCGTAGTAACTGTGGCGGGTGGCCGGACGCGTTGGATGGAACTGCCTGGCGACTCGCGTGAGAACTATGTTTCGCGGATGGAGTGGGCTGGCGATCGCCTGATGGTGCAACAGCTAAATCGTCTGCAAAACCGTAACGACATCCTGATGGCCGATGCCCGCACCGGTGAGGCCAAACAGATCTTCCGCGATGAGGACCCGGCCTGGGTGGACCTCAATGAACCCCACGCCCTGCCGGATGGGGGCTTCGTCTGGCTCAGCGAGCGGGATGGCTGGCGGCGCGCCTACCGGGTCTCCAAAGACGGCCAGGCGGCTGCCATTACGCCGCCCAACGCCGATGCCATCCAAGTCGTCGCCGTTGCCCATGCCCACCTGTATTACCTCGCCTCGCCCGATAACGCCACCGAACGTCATCTCTTTCGAGTCAACCTCGCTGGTGGCGCAACGGAGCGGCTATCGAAACAACCCGGCACCCACAGCTACCGGATGGCCCCCAATGGCGAATTCGCCTTTCATACTTACTCCACCTTCGACACGGCGCCCGTCACCGACTTAGTCCACTTACCCGATCATCAGCCGTTACGCACCCTGGCCACCAACCAGATCGACCTCACCACGCCCCCCACCGAATTCTTCTCGCTCGACATCGGCCAAGGCGTCGTGATGGATGCGTGGATGATGAAGCCCACGAATTTCGACCCCGCCAAGCGCTACCCCTTGCTGGTGCATGTGTACGGCGAACCCGCTAGCGTCACCGCGACCAACGCTTGGCCCGGCGACCGCGGACTCTTTCACCGCGCCCTGGCCAATGAAGGCTACATCGTCGTCAGCATGGACAATCGCGGCACACCCGCGCCCAAGGGCCGCGATTGGCGCAAGGTGGTTTATGGCGCCGTCGGCGTGCTGTCGGCGCAGGATCAAGCCGCTGGACTCAAGAGGCTACTCGCCACACGCCCGTACCTGGACGCCGCGCGGGTCGCCGTCTGGGGCTGGAGCGGCGGAGGCTCAAACACGCTCAACCTCATGTTTCGCTCCCCGGACCTCTATCAGGTCGGCATGAGCGTCGCCCCGGTACCCGACCAACAGCTATACGACACCATCTATCAGGAACGCTACATGGGCGTACCCAAGGACAACGCCGATGGTTACCGGCGCGGTTCACCCCTTACCTTCGCCGAAGGCCTCAAAGGCAAGTTACTCATCGTGCATGGCACCGGTGACGACAATGTCCATTACCAGGGCGTCGAACGGCTGATGAACCGCCTGATTGAGCTCGGCAAGCCCTTCGATATGATGGCTTATCCCAATCGTTCGCATTCCATCAACGAAGGCGCTGGAACGTCGTTGCACTTACACCTGCTGCTGGCGCGCTACTTACAAGATCACTTGCCGGCTGGTGGCCGTTAGTGTTCATGATTGTGACCTCAATATGTGCCCCACCGCTGACGCGGTGGGCTAGGTACCTGGTCTTCCTCCTACCCCTCCCCTTATATGCCCAGGTCTCTGGCTCCAGCGGACAAGTGCAAGGCACCGTCACCGATAGCTCCGGTGCCTCCATGGCCGGTGTCGGCGTCATCCTGCGCCACCCGGGCACAGCGGCCAAGCGGCAGACGGAAACTAGCGCCGACGGCCAGTTTCGCTTCTCCGCCATCTCCATTGGCGAGTATTCTCTCGAAGTACATGCGGTGGGGATGGCCACTTATAAGATCGAAAGCTTCATCGTCTCGGTGGGCCAAACCGTTTCCCAACGCGTGACGATGACGCCGGCGGGAGTGAGCGAGAAGCTCGAAGTGAAGGGCGAAGCCGACGCTTTGCAAGCCTCAGCCACCACTTCGAGCGTGGCCCTCGGTTATGACCGTGTGGAGGAGACGCCGTCGCAAAACCGC
>JAYVUQ010000459.1:0-2551 GCA_043787785.1 Bryobacteraceae bacterium | reverse complement strand
GTTGGATTAACCGGGAGGCGGGCCGGGGGGCCCGCCCTACCGGGTTTAATTAGAAGGCGTAGCGAGCCCCCATGACGATGCGGCGGTTGCCGCCGTTGGTGTTCCATTGGTTGCCGAACGCGGCTGAGTTAATGGCGGCGGCCGGAATGCCGAAGTCGCGGGAGTTACTCGCGTTGTAGAACTCAAAGCGCAGGCTAAGGCCGTGGCCTTCTACCGGGATGCGGATCTTCTTCGTGATCACAAAATCGAGGTTATTGATGCCATCGGCGCGCAGGATATTGCGGCCAGCGTTGCCGAAAGGCGAAGTAACGGTGGGAGAGCTGAAGAGGTTGCGTCCACCGGCTAACATGAGTTGTTCCACCGAAAGGCTCGAGAGGTTGAGGTTGGTGTTGACGTTAGCGCGGATGGAATTGCCGATGAGCGAGTCGATGCCGGAAAGGCGGCGGCCGGGGTCAGCGCCGGCGAGGGCGGAGAAGGGCGCTCCGGCTTGGAGGGTAAGGAAGCCGCCGACGCTCCAGCCGCCGACGACGTAGCCCAGGCCTTTCTGATCTTTCATCCAGGGCGATTCCCAGAGGGCGTTGACGCTAAAGCGATGGGGACGATCGTAGGTGGAACGGCCGCGGTCGGCGCGGCGGTTGAAGGAGTCCTGCGGGACGGCGACTTCGCCGGCGACGGAGGCGTTAAAGACCTCGGAGGCGTCGTCGATGAAGGTGCTCCAGGTGTAGTGGGCGGAGTATTGGAAGCCCTTGCTGAAGCGCTTTTCTACACTGGTTTGGAAGGAGTGATAGATGGAAGAGGCGCTGTTGGCGCGGTGGCGGATGATGCCGCGCGTAGGGTCAACGCGGGTGGCGCCGACGGAACCGGGGACAGTGGGGTTGCCGTCGAGAGACTGGAAGAGCGCGGTGCCCTTGGTGGCGATCCAGCCGGCGGTGACGGCGAGGCCGCCTTTCAATTCACGCTGTAAGTTGACCGAGTACTGTTCGGCGAGGGGCGCGCGGAAGTTGGCGTCGACGATGGTCCGGGTGATGAGGTTGGGGTTGGCGGGCGCCGGGGCGCGCACGGTGCCAGCGCGGATGCCGTTGATATAAGCGAAGCCACCGGGCGTGCCGGCCGGGCGTTGCTCCACCTGGGTGAAGGGCCAAGCGCTATAGATGTTCAGTGCGACGTTGTTAAAGATGAGGTCGTAAGTGCGGGAGTAACCGCCGCGGAGCACCATCTTGTTGTCGCCGGTAATAAAGCCCATCTTGGGCAGACGCCAGTTGAAGCCGACACGCGGGGCCCAGTTATTTCGGTCGCGCGGCGGGGCGGGGTCCATGCGGTAGCCAGGGTTATTATTATTGGCGGCCACTACCTGGTTATTCACTTTTTGCAGCCAGGCAAAGGCATTACCCGGAGTTTCGTAGCGGATGCCGTAAGTGAGGGTGAAGGTAGGTTTGATGCGCCATTCGTCCTGCCAGAAGGCGAAGTAATCGTAGTAACGATAGTTTTGGAAGGTCGGCAGGCCGGGCTGCAATAAGTTAATCGACTGAACGGCGGGCGTGTCATCCACTAACTGCTGCAAGGTTTCGTAGCTGAGGCGTCCGCGGAGGGTGGGGTTAAAATCTTGCACCTGTTCCACGCGGCGCATGTCGATGCCCATCTTGTAAGCGTGCTTACCCTTCAAGAGCGAAAAGTTATTGGCGATTTGGTAGTTGTTGGCGATCTGCGACTGAGGCAGATTAACGGCCAAACCGATGGCGGTGCGGGAATCGGCGGCGTTAAAGCCGACTAGTCCTAGGGCGGCTACTTCGATACTAGGGATCGTGATGGCCTTGGCGTCGGAGGCCTTACTGACGCTGGTGAGCCGTTGGTAGTTGAGGCGCAGTTCATTGAACATGCTGGTGCCGAAGTTACTGGTAAGTCCGACGTTGTAGGCGCTACGGACGGCGGGCCCGAGAGTGGTGAGGCCGGAGGGAACGGCTTGGCCGCTGACGCTTTGACGGGTGTCGTACATGATGCGCCCAAAGAGATTGTGCTTTTCGCTGAAGCGATGGTCGACGCGGGCGCTGGATTGCCAGGCGGCGAAGGTATTCGGCGCGGCGCCAGCCAAGGTGCCGGTGGGCACGTTGATGGTACGACCGTCGGACGTGACGTTGATGGAAGCGCCGGTGGAGCTTTGGGCGGCCGGCAAGTTCTCAAGCAAGGCGCGAACTTGGGGCCGGCTGGCGGCAATGGACTGCAGCGCTTGGCGGCCGGCTTCGGTGGGCGCAGCGCCAATGGCGGTGCCGGAGGCAAAACGGTTGTCGGTGGAGCGCAACACCGAGCCGAAGAAGAAGGTGCGGTTTTTGATGGCGGGTCCGCCGAAGGTGAAGGCGCGCTGATGTTCGTTGCGCCAGGGGGCCTTGGTGAAGGTGCGCTTGTCGAGGTTGGAGCGGGAGTTGAAGGCATTCGAGTTGTAGAACCAGTAGCCGGTGCCATGGAAGGCGTTGGTGCCGCTTTTGGTGGTGAGGGTGATGACGGAACCGGCGGCGCGGCCGTATTCGGGCAGGAACTGGTTGGTGATCATGCGGAA
>JAYVUQ010000458.1:0-5070 GCA_043787785.1 Bryobacteraceae bacterium | reverse complement strand
CGACATCACCCAAGCCAAAGACCGGGAACTCACCCAATACCGCCGCAAGCATGTCGGATTTGTCTTTCAGTTCTACAACCTGATTCCCAGCCTCACCGCTATGGAGAATGTGGCGGCCGTCACTGAAATCGCCGAGCATCCGATGAAGCCCGCCGAAGCGCTGGATATGGTTGGCCTCAGTGACCGGCTGCATCACTTTCCGTCGCAACTCTCCGGCGGCCAGCAGCAACGCGTAGCCATCGCCCGCGCGATCGCCAAGCGTCCCAGCGTGCTGCTATGCGATGAACCCACCGGGGCCCTGGACTCCGAAACCGGCATTGTCGTCCTCGAAGCGATCGACCGGGTGAACCGCGAACTAGGCGCCGCCACCGCCGTCATCACCCACAACGCCGACATCGCCGGGATGGCCAATCGCGTCGTGCATATGAGCAACGGGCAGGTTTCGCAGGTCGAGGCGAACGCGCAGCGCAAGCATCCCCGGGAATTGCACTGGTAAGGCGATGCGCGCGCTGGACCGGAAGTTACTTCGTGATTTATGGTCCGTGCGAGGCCAGGTAATTGCCATTTCCCTGGTCTTGGGCGCTGGAATTGCCACTTACGTTATGGCGGCTTCGACCCTTGATTCCTTACAGCGAACCCAAGCCCGTGTGTATCGAGAGTTCCGCTTCCCAGAGCTATTTGCCGGGCTGAAGCGCGCGCCGGTTAGCTTGTTACAGAGAGTTGCTGCTATGCCCGGCGTCGAAAATGTGGAGGCCCGCGTCGTCGCTCCGGCCAATCTGGAACTAGCCGGCTATGGCCAGCCCATTTCCGGCCAGATTGTCGCTTTGCCATCGCAGGCAGCCCAATTCAACTTGCTACACCTGCATGCGGGCCGGATGCCGGAACCAGGCAAGGATCGCGAGGCGCTGGTGAGCGACGGCTTCGCCAAAGCCCACCACCTGCAGCCGGGGTTCACGTTGCAGGTGACCATCAACGGACGCCGGCGCAAACTGGAGATTACTGGCATCGCTTCGACGCCGGAGTTCATTTACCAGTTAGCGCCCGGCTCCATCGTGCCCGACTTCAAGACCTACTGCGTCGTGTGGATGAATGCCGATGCGTTGGCGGGCGCCTATGATATGACTGGGGCGTTTAATCAAGTAGCAGCCTCGCTGCGACGTGGCGCCCGCGTGGAAGAAGCCATGACGGAACTCGATCAGGTGCTGCGACCCTACGGCGGGCTCGGCGCGCATGGCCGTAAGGAGCAAATATCGCACCGTTATCTCTCCGAAGAGTTTAAACAACTAACGATTTTGGCCACTATGTTTCCGGCCATCTTTCTCTCGGTCGCGGCGTTTCTTTTGAACGTGGTGGTGGGCCGGTTGATGGCAACCCAACGCAGCCAGATTGCTACTTTGAAGGCTTTTGGCTACACCACCGCGGCGGTCGCGATCCATTTCCTGAAATTCACCTTGGTGATTGTTACCGTTGGGTTCTGCGTGGGCGTCGCCGGTGGAGCTTGGCTGGGGAGTGCTTTGTCGCATTTGTATATGGACATCTACCGCTTTCCCTATCTGGATTACTCGATTCGGTCCGGCGTGTTGGGGGTTTCGTTTGCGGTGAGTATCATCTCCGCCACCACGGGCACACTGTTTTCTGTCTTGCGCGCGGCTGGAGAATCGCCTGCCGTGGCCATGCAGCCAGCCAACCCCGGACGTTACCGGCGCAGCTTATTCGAGGCTGCCTGGTTTTCGCAGCCCACACGAATGATCGTGCGCAATATCGAACGGCGGCCTGTCAAATCACTACTCTCCATCGGCGGTGTGGCGATGTCGACCGCCATTCTGGTCCTGGGTGGCTTCTGGACCAACGCCGTCGACTATATGGTTTTTGCCCAACTTCGGCGCGCGCAACTGGATGACATCACCGTCACCTTTATTGGCCCGGTTTCCACGCGCGCCCTTTACTCGCTCACGAGTCTGCCTGGCGTAGCCTATGCCGAGCCTACCCGCTCGGTGCCAGCGCGCTTTCGCTTCGCGCAACGCACCTACCGCACCGCCCTGCAGGGGATGGAGCCCGATGGCCGGTTGCGGCGCTTACTGAACAAGAATCTGGATCGCGTGGAGTTACCCGAAGACGGTATCCTGCTTACCGATCATTTAGCCACGATGCTCGGCGTTCAGCCTGGCGACTTACTGACGGTTGAGTTACTGGAAGGATCTCGCCCGGTGCGACAGGTGCGGCTCAGTGGCGTAGTGAGCGAGTATATCGGTGTGTCCGCGTACATGCGCCGCGACGCCTTAAATCGCTTCCTGCGCGAAGGGGATAGCGCCACCGGGGCGTTTCTCACGGTGGACGGTCGGCAGTTGCCCGCCATTTACGACCGGTTGAAGCGCATGCCGGCGGTGGCCGGCGCCGCGGAGCGCGCGCAGATCCTGCGGAGTTTCTACGAGACTTTGGCCTCGCAAATGCTGACGTTCGCCTTCTTCAATACGCTACTCGCTTCCACCATTGCCGTGGGAGTTGTTTACAACACGGTCCGCATCTCCTTAAGCGAGCGTAGCCGGGAACTGGCAAGCCTCCGCGTGTTGGGTTACACGCGCAGCGAGGTTTCCTACATCCTGCTCGGCGAACTGACCATCCTGGTGTTTCTGGCCATTCCGGTGGGGCTAGTGATCGGGAGCGCGCTGGCCCGCGTGATGGCGACTACGGGGCAAACCGAGCTGTTTCGGATTCCCTTCGTAATTGCCCCATCGACTTATGCGTTTGCGGCGCTGGTGGTGGCGGTAGCCACGGCGGTGTCGGCATTCACGGTAGGACGCAAAGTAAATCATCTGGACTTAGTAGAAGTTTTAAAGGCAAGGGAGTAAGTGTGAAGCGTTGGGCATGGATTATCGGTTTGGCCGCCATCGCGGCGACCGGCATTTATCTTGGCCTCCGGCCGCAACCGGTGGCCGTTGAGGCAGCGGCGGTGGCGGTGGGCCCGCTGCGAGTAACAGTAGAAGAAGAGGGCAGGATGCGCTTGCGGAACCGCTATGTCATCTCCGCGCCCGTGGCCGGCAACACACCTCGCCTGCGGTGGAAAGCGGGCGATGCCGTCAGTTCTGGCGTGGTAGTTACCGTGCTTGAGCCGCCACCGCCGTTGATGCTGGACGCCCGTACGAAGGATCAGAGCAACGCCCGCGTCAATGCCGCGGAGTCGTTGCTGGGGGTGGTGCAGAGCCGCGTGAATACGCAGGAGGAACAGGTTCGCCTCGCCAAGGTGGACCTGGATTATTGGCGATTGCAGATTGATCGGGAGGAGCGCTTGCTAAAGTCCGGCGACATTCCGGCGGCTCGCCTGGATCGCACGCGGACGGACCTCCAGCGCGCCGACGCGACCCTGGCGGCGGCGGAACGGATGGCGATCACCACGCGCCGCGAAGTGGAGTCGGCACGCTCGGAGATGGCCACCGCGCGGGCCGCGCTTCGGCCATCGGTGGCGTCAGCGACCGGTGAGCGCATTCCTGTAATCGCTCCGGTATCCGGGCGCGTGATTCGCGTAGTGCGAGAAAGCGAAGGGCTCGTCAACGCCGGAGATCCGCTGCTCGAAATCGGGAATGCGCGCGCACTGGAAGCCGTCGTCGAGGTGCTCTCCGCGGATGCGGTGAAGCTGATCCCTGGCACGCGCGTGCTGCTGGACCGCTGGGGTGGCGAGACCACCCTCGAAGCCCGTGTGCGCATGGTGGAGCCGGGCGGTTTCACCAAGGTCTCCGCGCTGGGTGTTGAGGAGCAGCGCGTGCGGGTAGTCGCTGACCTCGTCACTCCCGAGGAACAGTGGAAGCAATTGGGCGATGGCTACCGCATTGAAGCCGCCTTTGTCTTGTGGGAATCCGCCAAGACGCTGCAGGTTCCCGCCAACGCTCTCTTTCGCTGGCGTGAAGCCTGGGCCGTCTTCGCGGTGGAGGCCGGCCACGCGCGACGCCGCCAAGTGCAAGTGGGGCATCGTTCCGGCGTGGCCGCGGAAATTACCGGCGGTTTGCGCGAGGGCGAACTAGTGATTCTTCATCCCGACGAAACGGTGGAGGACGGCAAGGCGCTAGCCGTCACCAAGCGCTAGACGCTGGCGCGTAAGGCTAGCCCGCGTGCGACCGACGTGAACTCATTGCCGGAGCGGATCCGGCCTTGCCCAAACCGGCTGGCGAAGATCGCTTGCACGGAGGGAACGAACGATGTGCCACCGGTAAGAAAGACGGCATCCACTTCGGCGGGGGCGACTCCGGAGTTGGCCAGCAAACGGTCCACACAGCCTTCGATTGCTGCCAGTTCCTCGGCGATCCAGCCTTCGAATTCCCGCCGCGTGATGCGCGTTTCGATGTCGGCGATGCCGTCCGCATAGCGAAACGTCGTCTCTTTGGCTTGAGAGAGCTCCACCTTCGCCCGCTGCACGGATTGATGCAGGCGATAGCCCAAGTCCTCATTGATCAGGTGCAGCAAGGCCTCAATACGTTCGCCTTCCAGCGCCTGCTTGCGGGTGGTCTCCAGCATCTGCATGGTTTCGCGGCTGCGCAACATGGAGAGGTGATGCCACCGCTCGAGCTTCGCGTAGACCCACGTGGGGACGGGCAGGATCTTGTCGAATGATCGCAACGACGTGCCCGAGCCCAAAGCCGGCGAAACTACATGCCGGACGATCTTTGCGTCGAGCGCATCGCCAGCCAGCCCCACGCCTTCGTTGCCGAGCAACTGTGTGGCGGCGCCGCCCACGCGGAGGAGCGAGAAGTCGCTGGTGCCGCCGCCGAAGTCGGCGACCAGCACCGTCTCGTCCTTCGTCAGCGAGGCCTCGTAGTGGAGTGCGGCCGCGACCGGCTCGTACACGAAGTCGACCGTGGGGAAGCCCGCGGCAAGAAATGCGGCCCGCAGACGCGTCTCGGCGTAGGCGTTTTCCTCCTCGCTCTCGGCGCGCGCGAAGCTGACCGGACGACCCGCGACGATACCTGGTTGGGTGCCTTGTGCCTCGGCGCCGACCTGCGTCTTCGACGACTCCCAGAGCCCACGGATCAAGCGCGCGATGAGCTGCTCGAGCGTGTAGTCGTAGCCGAACACGTTGGT
>JAYVUQ010000457.1:0-2592 GCA_043787785.1 Bryobacteraceae bacterium | reverse complement strand
GTCAACGGATTGGCGATGGTCAGCCGCACGTGTACGCGCACGGCATCGGGTGAAACGATGACCTCAGTCGTGACGTCACTGACATGCGGCACCGCTGACACTTCTCCAGCACTCAACGCCACCGGAAAAACGCCTGCGAGCATCAGCAGGAAACGCAGTGACCACGCGATCAGACAGCTGGGCATGAAGATCCCCATAAGTGCGACGGCGGACGGCGCAGACAATTTCGACCCCACGCCGGACCAGGTGCAACTGCGCAAAGCCGTTCGTAGCTTTGCCGAGAGTGAGATCAAGCCTCACGTTTTGGCCTGGGATGAAGAGCAGATCTTCCCCTTGGCCGTGGTGAAGCAGTTGGGGCAACTCGGCTATCTGGGGTCCATTTTTCCCGAAGAGTTCGGCGGCGCGGAACTGGGCTACGCCGAGTACGCCATCATCGTCGAGGAACTGGGCCGGGTGGATCCTGCGGTGGGCTTAATCGTAGCGGCGCATACGTCGCTATGCTCCAACCATATCTTCATCGTCGGCAACCAGGCCCAGCGCGAAAAATATTTGCCCAAACTGGCGACGGGTGAATGGATCGGCTGTTGGTCGCTCACCGAACCCGAGGCCGGCTCAGATGCGGGCGGCACGCGGTCCACCGCTGATCGCGTCGGCGATGGCTGGGAACTGAACGGCGCCAAGACCTTTACGACGAATGCCCACGACGCCGATGTCTGCGTAGCCATGGCCGTCACTGACCCTAGCAAAAAACAACATGGTATCTCCGCCTTTGTCCTCGACCGTGGCAGCTTCCGCCCGGGCAAGAAAGAGAACAAGCTCGGCATGCGCGCCAGTGCTACCGGCGAGGTGGTCTTTACTGGCGTGCGCGTCCCCGGTACACAACTGCTGGGCAACCTGGGCGAAGGCTTTGTCGATAGCCTGCGCATCCTCGATGGCGGCCGCATTTCCATCGCTGCCTTGTCGCTCGGCATTGCCCAAGGAGCCTTCGACGCCGCCTTCGCTTATGCGCAACAACGCAGGCAGTTCGGCAAAGCCATCGTTGAGTTTCAGGCGATTAGCCACAAGTTAGCCGATATGGCCACCGAAATCGACGCGGCCAGGCTACTGGTTTATCGCGCCGCGGCCCTCAAGGACGCCGGGCGTCCGGTAACGAAAGCGTCGGCCATGGCTAAGCTGTATGCTTCCGAGGTTGCCTGCCGGGTGGCGAGCGAAGCCGTCCAAATTCACGGCGGCTACGGCTTCATCAAAGACTACCCCGTCGAGAAGTTTTATCGCGACGTGAAGCTCATGACCATCGGCGAGGGCACCAGCGAAATTCAGCGAATCGTCATCGCGCGCGAATTGCTCAAGGGCCGCTAGCCCACCGCGTCTCGCGGTGGGCTAAAATAATGCCAATCATGATTCTCGCTTTGATTCTCCTCGCCCTGGCGGCCGACCCGATTGTGGTGCCGTTGCTCAAGGTCGACCCCGGCGCACCGGACCAGGAGAAAAGCGTCATCGGACCCAACGACACCGAGCGCCGCCTCAGCAATGTGACGCAGCCCACGCTCACCGCGCACCTGGCGGCAAAGCCGAATGGCATGGCTTTCATCATTGCGCCCGGCGGCGGCTTTCGCCATTTGGCTATCGACAAAGAAGGGCATGACCTGGCAAAGTGGCTCAACACCTTGGGCGTGTCGGCTTTTGTGCTCAAATACCGCGCCGGCAGCGACCCGGACCGCGAAGTGGTGATGCGGCGCTCGATGGAAGATTACGCGGCCGCCCTCGGAGTGGTGCGCGCCCGTGCGGCGGCGTGGCAAGTGGATCCAGCTCGGATTGGCCTGGTGGGCTTTTCCGCCGGCGGCGCAATCGCCTTGCGGGCTGCGGTGGGAGCGGCAGAGCTAAGACCCGCCATGGTGGCACCGATCTACGCGGGGCTCTCGGCCGGCTTAGTGGTGCCTCCCGACGCTCCCCCGGCCTTTTTCGCGGCGGCACATGACGATCCCCTTACCCCGGAAAACACCGTGAAAGCTTACCTCGCCTGGAGTCAGGCCAAGCGTCCGGCGACGATGCATGTCTTCGCCCGCGGTGGCCACGGCTTCGGGGTTCGCAAGACCGGCAACCCCACGGACGCCTGGCTGCAACTCTTTAGCGCGTGGATCGAGGAACTCAACGCGGCTCGGCGGTGATGGTGGATTCCACCTCGAAGCGGCGATAACCGGTAAACTCATGCCGCTGGATGCCACGCGCTTTCCTGACGCCATAAACCTTCGTGCCGAATTGGATCTCGTGCTCGGTGACGGCGCGTGGCCTCTTTCTGGCGGGCTTCGTCCCGCTTGGAGCATTTCGGCGGCAGCCGCGTCGTCGAGCCAGTTGGCCGGGGTGAGGGACAGGGCGGTCATCAGAAAAAAGGTCATTCTTTTCTTTATACGTCACCGGCCGCAGTTGGGTTCGATTGGATGCGATGATGCTTTTCATGCGGACCTTCTTCTTCTTTATGGCCCCGGTGTACCTGTGTGCGGCGGGTTTGACCCCGCAGGACTACTTGCGCTTGCGCGCCGTAGGCGAGGTGGCGCTGTCGCCGGACGGCAAGCGGGTAGCCTATACAGTGAC
>JAYVUQ010000456.1:0-4510 GCA_043787785.1 Bryobacteraceae bacterium | reverse complement strand
CCTGGTTGTTCGCTCGCCCGGAGCTGGATGGCCAGGTGGACGTCCTGTTCGTGGATGAGGCGGGCCAGATGTCGCTCGCCAATGTACTCGCCTGCGCGCAGGCGGGAAAGAATCTCGTCTTACTGGGTGATCCGCAACAACTGGAGCAACCCCAGAAGGGCAGCCACCCGGAAGGGTCAGACGTTTCGGCTTTGGCGCACCTTCTGCAGGGGGCTCGTATCTTGGATGCGACACAGGGTATCTTCCTGGAGGAGACGTGGAGAATGCACCCGGCGATCTGTCAGTTCACGTCCGAGATGTTCTACGCCGGGCAACTGAAGTCGCGTATGGAGCTATCCCAGCAAGTACTGGACGCGCCAGCGCCGTTTTCCGGAGCGGGAATGTGGTTTGTTCCGGTGACGCATGAAGGCAACCAGAGTTACTCGCTGGAGGAGATTGAGCAGGTAGCGGAGATCGTCAATAGTCTAACTAAGGGATCTTGGACCAACCAGAAAGGCGAGGTGCGGCCCATCACAGAGAATGACGTGCTGGTAGTAGCACCTTACAACAATCAGGTGAATCGCCTGCGGGAGCGGCTGCCGGGGGCCAGGATCGGGACGGTGGACAAATTCCAGGGGCAAGAGGCGGCGGTGGTGATCTATTCGCTGACGACATCCTCGCCGGAGGACGCTCCCCGAGGCCTGGAGTTCCTCTACAACTTGAGCCGTCTGAACGTGGCTACTTCCCGTTCGCGATGCGCCTGCATTGTGGTGGGGAGTGAAAGGCTACTGACGCCAGATTGCCGGACGCCCAGGCAGATGGAGTTGGCCAACGCCCTCTGCCGCTACGTAGAGTTGAGCCGGGTGACGCCCAGGGCCAGGCCGGCTATGCCGGCCACGGCGGGTTCGGATTAGGAGCCGGGACAGTTACGTCGTGGGATCCGGCAAAACACGACGGATCGCCGACATTTTGGACCACGACGCCCTGGGCCAACGTGTCCGAGAGGATGTCCATCGATCCACCGCTTTCATTAGGACCGCCACAGTGTAGTATGCTGGCGCACGAAAGGGTCTTCGCTATGATTGCTCGTCTTGTCGTTTCGCTTCTCCTCGTTGCCTCAGCGGCGTTATGCCAGAACATCTCCGCCAGTATTACCGGCGCCATTCAGGATGGTACGGGTGCCCGGATTCCGTCGGCTAAAGTGAAGGCCACGAACACAGGAACTCAGGCTGTCTTTGAAGCCGCGGTGGACTCCGATGGCACTTACACGTTCCGCGTTCTGCCGGTTGGCGTTTACCAGCTTCGTTTTGAAGCGAGTGGCTTCCAGACCCGCGAAATTCGGGAGATCCGGTTGCAGGTGAATGAGACCGCGCGCCTGGATGCAACGTTGAATGTGGCGGCCACGAATGAGTCGGTGACAGTTTCGGGCGCCGTGGTGAACGTGGATACGACGAGTGCCACGCTGCGGACGGTGGTTGACCAGAAACGCATCGAGGAGTTGCCGCTCAATGGCCGCAATGCGACCCAGTTGATGCGGCTGGTGGCGGGCGTGGTGGCTGACCCGCGAGCCGATGTAACTAGTGGGACCACTTACCCCGGCACGACGCCAGTATCCGTAAATGGAGGCCGGGCGAATGCCACTAACTATGTGCTCGACGGCGCGCAGAACAATGACCTTTATTCGAACGCGCCGAATCCGTTCCCTAACCCGGATGCGCTGCAGGAATTTAGCGTGCAGACGAATAACTTCAGCGCCGAGTTTGGGCGGCAATCGGGGGGGCTGGTTAATGCCATTACCAAGTCCGGCACTAACCAATGGCACGGCAGCGCCTTTGAGTTTGTTCGTAACCAGGCGCTCAATGCCACCAACTTTTTTGGTGCCGTCGATCCCGCTACGGGCCGGCGTCGTCAGGACGGACTTAAGCGCAATCAGTTTGGCGGCACGCTCGGCGGACCGGTAACGATTCCGAAGCTGTATAACGGCAAGGACAAGACGTTCTTCTTTTTCTCCTATCAAGGCACTCTGGAGCGGCGGGTGCCCTCCGAAGTGCAGCGCATCGTGCCTACCACCGCGCAACGCGCGGGTAACTTTTCGGCGCAAACACGCGCCTTGCGGGACCCCGTCACGAATCAACCGTTTCCGGGCAATATAATTCCCGCTAGCCGCATCAGCCCGATTTCCCGTTACATTCTGGACAACACGATCCCCGACGGGGGCGCAGCGGGACGCCTCTCGACCATCGTGCCGACGCCGCTCAACGATCAGCAGGTTCTGGCGCGTGGCGACCATCAGTTGAGTTCCGCCAATCGGCTCTCTGGCCGTTACTATCGGTCCTGGGCCGATTCGCCGGCGTTCTTGAATCAACGCAATTTGCTCGAGCAAACCAGTGGCGGAAAGTGGTTCAACGAGTCAGTTTCCGTAACCGACACCCATACGCTCTCGCCACGCCTGTTGAACCAGGCGCTTTTCAGTATCAATCGCACCGACGGGTACTTCCGGCCGATTGCTCCGTCGCGCAGCCTGGCGGACTTGGGCATTAAGTATTACAACGACCCGATTATCAAATGGGACGTGAATATTGCCGGCTTCTTCCGGATTAATACTGGCGATACCAATAGCTTTCCGCGCCGCGAGATCCAGTTTGTGGATACCTTGCGGTGGACGTTGGGCAAACACAACCTCACCTTTGGCGGCGAATATGGCCGCGGCCAGAACGACATCGTCAATAACTTCCGCGCCAACGGCGTATGGGATTTTAATGGTGCCGCGCCTTTTACCGGTGATGGCTTGGGCGACTTCCTGATTGGTAAGTTTAATTCACTTACCCAGGGCATTGGCGAATATAAAAATACGCGCTTCCATCGGATGGGCCTTTTCGTGCAGGATTCCTTCAAAGTTCACCGGAGATTGACATTGGATGTTGGGGTGCGATGGGAGCCCTTTTTCCCATTCACTGACGAATTGAACCGGATTGCGACGTGGCATCCCAATAGCCAGTCGACCCGCTATCCTAACGCTCCTCGTGGCATCATTTACGCGGGGGACAAGGTGCCCAAGGGGACGGTACCCGTGGCTTGGGGGAACTTGGGTCCGCGGCTCGGCTTTGCCTGGGACGTCTTCGGAGATGGAAAGACGGCGGTGCGTGGCGCTTATGGCATTTTCTTCGATTCCTTTAATTCCATCGCGACGAATAGCCAGGCGAATCAAGCGCCCTTCGGCACGGTGGTGAGTGTTTTCGGGAACAATACCAATAGCTTTGCTGACCCGTGGGCCGGCACGACGAATCCGTTCCCTGGGCAGAAGAGCCCGCCGACGGATGTTAAGTTTCCGGAGTTCAGCACGCAGTTCTTGAATGCGCATGACTTCCGCAATCCGTACATTCAATCCTGGAACCTGACGCTTGAACGCGAGATACCCTTGGGCTTTATCATGCGGACGGCCTATGCGGCTTCAAAAGGTACACGCCTGATGACTTTGCGCGAAATCAACGCCGCGGTGTACGCGGTGGGTGCGACGACCGGCACTACTAACCAGCGGCGACCGCTTGCGCCCGGCCTCGGCAATGTGACGCTGGTGGAGCCGGTTGGTAATTCCACTTACCACGCCTTGCAGTTGACCTTTGAGCGGCGATTTAACAAGGGAGTAACTTTGCTGGCGAATTACCAGTTCTCTAAGTCGATTGACGATACTTCCGCCAACAAGGGCACGGGCACCGTGCGTACCAACCCCAATAGCCAGGCTTTCGACAAGGGCCTCTCGGACTTTAATCGCGCGCACATTTTTACGTTCTCTGGCCTGTGGGACCTGCCCCTCAAGTTTCAGAATCGAACCGTGAATATGCTGATCGGTGGCTGGAGCGTGAACTCGATCATGAACCTTTATGCGGGCCAGCCGATTACCATCGGCAGTGGCGTGGACAACGCGCGGACCGGCACCGGCGGCCAACGCGCCGACCTTACGGGCGACGCCAAGCTGAGCACTGATCGTGCCCGCAATGACTTGGTTACCGAGTGGCTTCGCCGCACGGCCTTTGCCCCGAATGCCTTGGGCACTTTTGGCAACCACGGCCGCAATGTCTTCAACGGCCCCGGCTTGGCGGCGATTGACCTAGGCATGGGCAAGCAGTTCCGCTTTAATGAGCGCGTCGCGACGACGTTTCGCTTTGAAGCCTTCAACGCGTTTAACCGGGTGAATCTGGGTAACCCCGTCACCGCGCAAAACAACGGCAATTTCATGCGCATCACCAGCGCCGGTGAGCCGCGAATCCTGCAACTCGCCCTGCGGCTCACCTTCTAAAGGAAACATGATGAATCGACGAAAACTACTGCTCGGCGCCGGTGCCGCCGCGCTGACCAAAGCCGCGCCGAAGGTGAGGGTGGGCGTGATGGGAATCCAGCATAGCCACCTTACGGGTAAGTTACAGGCCATGGGTGCGGGGTCGGCCTTTGAGTTGGTTTCCGTTTGTGAGCCCGATGAAGCTATCCGCAGCGCCAAAGGGAAGCAGCCGCTGTTGCAGGGCCTGCGCTGGAC
>JAYVUQ010000455.1:0-2382 GCA_043787785.1 Bryobacteraceae bacterium | reverse complement strand
TTTCATCCAGCAACGCCATCGCCGCCTGCGCCGGGTTACCGCCAAAAAACGTGTCCACCAGATGCCGCATCGCCCCACGGCGCGCTTTCTCCGGCTTCTCCACCGCCCGGTAAACGTAGCGCAAGTCGATCGATTCGTGCCGCAGGTGGCCCTTCTCTTCCAGTGTCCGCAACTGCGCTCTTACTGCCGAATAGCTGGGCGCTTCCGCCATCGCGGCCCGCACCTCGGCTGCCGTAGCTTTCCCCAAACGGTGCACCGCATCCATAATTTGTCGCTCTCGTCTGCTCAATCCCAGTATCACTATTGCGCATCCCTAGTTGCTAGTTTTCTAGCATATGCTGGAAATATAGCACCAAAAAGTTTCCCTGACCAGCCCCTTGTCAATACATTCTCAAAAAAAGACGCCGTGATATGCTCCAGAGGCTCACGCCCGTCGGGTCTGGGAGCATGGAGGAATTCATGATGCTACAACGATTGACGGCCAGTGCCCTCATGGCCGCCACCTGGCTCTTCGCCGCCGACACGCCACCCAAGGAGTGGATCGATCCCGAGACCGGCCACCGCGTCGTGCGCCTTACCGACGAGCCCGGTAGTGCCAGTCTCTATTTCAACCAGAATGGCTATACCCCGGACGGAAAGGGCATGCTGTACACCTCGCCCGCCGGTATCCATGTCCTCAATCTCGCCACCCGCGAAACCCGCCTTCTCGTGAAGGGCCGCGCACGGCTGATTGACGCGGGAAGAAAATCATCGTACCTCTACTTCACTCGCGACGGCGCAGTTTTTCAGGCCAACACCGACACCGGCCAGGAGCGAAAGATCGCCACCCTGCCCCCGCGCGGAGGCATTGCCACCGTCAACGCCGACGAGACCTTGCTGGCGGGCACCGCCATCGTCGGCGAAGGCACAGACTTCGGCCTCAACCGCCGGCCCCCTGCCCCATCCACTCAGGCCCACCCGCTCGACCAAGCCGCCAACAAAGGGCAGATGATGGAGGACCGTTGGGCCGCCAAGTTGCCCATGCGCATGTTTACCGTCAACATCCAGACCGGCGAAATCCGCGACATCCATCACGCCACCGACTGGCTCAATCACCTCCTCTTTTCACCCACCGACCCCACCCTTCTCATGTTCTGCCATGAAGGGCCCTGGCACAAAGTGGACCGTATCTGGACCATCCGCACCGATGGCACCCAGCTTAAAAAAATTCACACCCGCACCATGGCCATGGAAATCTTCGGCCATGAATTCTGGAGCCCCGACGGCCGCACCATCTGGTATGACTTACAAACCCCGCGTGGCGAAGATTTTTGGCTCTCTTCCTATCGCGTAGAAACCGGGGCCCGCCACTGGTACCACTTACAGCGCGACGAATGGTCGATCCACTTCAATGTCACCCCGGACGGTACCATGATGTGCGGCGACGGCGGCGATCCCGGTCAAGTCGCCAAAGCCAAAAACGGCCAGTGGATTTATCTCTTCCGCCCGGAACCAACGCCCGACCGTGGCCTTAGTGATCCTCGCTTCGTCCAGACCGGCGTACTGCGCGCCGAAAAGTTAGTAAACATGGCCAAGCACCAATACCGCCTCGAACCCAACGTCAGCTTTACGCCAGACCAGAAATGGGTCGTCTTCCGCAGTAACATGTTCGGGGATACTTACGTCTTCGCCGTCTCCGTAGATAAAGCGCAGTAACATGAAAAACTTTATTCTCCTCACCATCTCCACGTCACTCTGGGCACAGATCGGCGGCACCGGCACCATCCAAGGCACGGTACGCGATCCTTCCGGAGCCTTGGTCCCCGGTGCCACCGTCACCGCCAGGAACACCGATACCGGCGCGCCTTTCGCGCGGCAAACTAACCAGGGCGGTTTGTTTGTCGCTTCGCCTTTGCCGCCCGGCAACTATTCGCTCACCGTCAACGCCAGCGGCTTCCAAACCGCGATTCAGGAAAACGTCAACGTAGACGCCCTGGGCACCATAAGTTTGGAAATTACCCTCAAGGTGGGTTCGGGCACGGAGTCCGTCACGGTTTCCGATACCCCGCCCGCGATCAACACGGCGGACGCCCGCGTCGGGCAGACGGTACGCAATGAACTCTACACCGCCTTGCCGCTGGCCATGGGCAATGCGCCGCGTGATCCCACGGCCTTTGTCCAATACATGCCCGGCGTGGTGCCTGGCGGTAGTAACGCGGCTGGCCAGGTGTTCGGCGCGCAGGCCAATACGCAGGAGGTTTACGTCGAAGGTCTGCCCATCACCAACTCGGCCGTCCAGGGCGAGGTGCGTAATTTGGGCTTGGGCATATCGGTGGAAGCGGTAGAACAGTTTCAGCTCGAAACCGGCGGCGCCGCCGCCATGTTCAACGGCCAAGGCGCGAC
>JAYVUQ010000454.1:0-4212 GCA_043787785.1 Bryobacteraceae bacterium | reverse complement strand
GGGAATGTTGCAAAGGGCAACACTAACTTGGGGTAAGCGAAGGGGAGGTGGCTCCCTGAGTAGGACTTGAACCTACAACATTTCGGTTAACAGCCGAATGCTCTACCGTTGAGCTACCGAGGAGCAAGGACAAGTGAACAGCCTTGCACTGCTCACCTACCATCCCATTTAACCAGACGCTCGCGCTCGCTGTCAAACTCGGTTACGCTTCGGTATCGTTTTTCTAATGAAATATGAGATACTCAGGCAAACGTGCCCCGTACTAAGTCGGCCCCCAATTCTCCACCCCGCTATCTGGTTCCCGTTGTCGTGTCCACGTTCCGTCTGCTCGACCGGCTTTCCGGCCACGCCAGCGCATCTCTCCACGAGCTATCCACCTCCACCGGCATCCCCAAAAGCACGGTCTTCCGGCTGCTGGCAACGTTGCAGCATCTGGACATCGTCAAGCGTGACGAGCCTACCAAGGCCTACCGACTGAGCGCCAAATCGCCGGGCCAAGCGCTGGGTTTGCCCAGTACCGAAAGCCTTCGCCGGGCTGCGTTGCCCCTTATGCTCGAGTTGCGCAATGAGTTCGGCGAAACCGTGAATCTGGGGCACCTGCAACATGATCGCGTGGTCTACATCGAGGTGGTGCCCTCGGAGTTCGCATTGCGGCTCAGCGAGCGGCCGGGAGCGAGCGTCGAAGCTTACTGTAGCGCTCTGGGCCGCGGCATCCTGGCTTTCAGCGCGCCAAGCGTCGCCGAGAGCATCCTGGGAAAGCGCATGCTGCCCCGTCTAACGCCACACACCCTCGTTGACCCGAAGATGATCTTGCAGGAACTCACCCGCATTCGCGCCGAAAGCTACGCGGTGGAATCCGAGGAGAGCGCCCTACAGGCCACCTGTCTGGCGGTGCCAATTCTCGATTCTGATAATCTCGCCATCGGCGCCATCAGCGTCTCTGGCCCTACTTACCGCTTTCAGCCCCTGACGAATCCCAAGCTCATCAAGTCGCTCCGGCGGGCGGCGCGTGAGATCGGACGGTTGGTGGAGGGATGATGCGGTTCGCCCTGGCGCTGTTGGTCGCGTTGGCGGAAATGCCCTCCCAACGCGCCAGAAAACTGCACCACCAGGCCTTTGTCTTCGATGCGCACGTCCACGTCGTAAATCGCCAGTTTTACCATGGAGGGTCCATCGGAGAACGCTCCGAGCTTGGACAAGTAGATCTGCCCCGCATGATCGAAGGGGGCGTGGACGCGCTCTTCTTCACACTCTTTGTCCCCGAGGATTACTACCCGCAACGCTACGAGACTAAACAGGTGCTGCGTCTACTGGACGAAGCGCACCATCAGTTGGAAATGAACCGCGCCCAGATTGGACTCGCCCTGAATTCGAGTGACATAGAGAGGCTCAACCAGCAAGGGAGGATCGCCGCGGTGCTCGACCTGGAGGGTGGCTTTGACATGGACGGAGATCTGGGCGTGTTGCGCATGTTGCATCGTCTCGGCCTGCGGTCCTTCCAATTGTCCGCGCACAACTATGGAAACAATTTCGCCGAACCATGTTGCGCCTCCAGCCTGGTGAAAGGGCTGACGGAGCAGGGAAGGGCCGTGGTTCGCGAGGCCAATCGGCTGGGGATGGTGATCAATGTGTCCCATGCGAGTCAGGCGGCCATCGAACAGGCGGTGGAGACGTCCACCGATCCGGTCGTGAGCACCCACGACGGGCTCAAGTTCTTCAACGACATTCCGCGCACGATGAGCGAAATTACCTTGCGCAAGCTCGCCGCCAAGGGCGGACTCATTGGCTTTCACATCGGCAATGAGTTTCACAACCGGCCGCTCTTCGCGTACCGCTCCAAGCAAGCGGGCAAGCCCTTCTGGGATCGCGAAGATGTTCATCGGGCGATACCGCGGAGCCTCGTCGAGATCGATCGCCTGGTTGCGCCGCGCTTTCCCATGGTGGGCCTTAAGAACCCGCCCGCCGAGTTGATTTACAACGTGGAGCAATGGTTTCGCGCCGTGGACAAAGCCATCGAATGGGTGGGTGAGGACCACGTCATTCTCGGCACCGACTTCGACGGAGGCCCCACCCTGCCCACCCCGATGCGCGATATTCGCGACCTGCCCTGGCTTACACAAGCCATGTTGAACAAAGGTTACAGCGAGATCCGCATCCGCAAGTTTCTCGGTGGCAATTTACTGCGCGTCTTCCGCCAAGTGACGGAGCAGGGGCGTTAGTTTCAAGGGCAGGGCCACCACCTGCGTTCGGATGGTACACTGCGGCCCGCCACCCAACGGATCGACTAAGCCTGATAGTTGAAACTCATGTACAACTGTTTGCTTCCGCAATTCATCGAAGGCGATTTGATGCACGAGGCCACTTACCTTTTGAACGAGCAAGCGGCCTCGTTTCTCATTCTGGCGAGAGGGACGGCCAAAGGACTGAGCGGTCATTCTAAAAATCAAAGCCCAAACCCCACTAAGATGACCAGCCGGTGCGGAACTCCGGAAAGAGCGTCAATCCGCCGCAGGCAAAGATGGTTTGGCCTGTGATGTAGCTGGCTTCGTCGGAGGCGAGGAAGGCAAATACTCCGGCAATCTCGTCCGCTTCGCCGGGGCGGCCCATGGGGATGTGGCTGCAAACTTCGGCGGACTTTACCGGGTCATTGATCCAAGCGTTGTTGATCGGCGTGACAATGGCGCCAGGCCCGACGGCGTTGACGCGAATGCCGCGGCCGGCGTACTCGAGGCCCAGCGTGCGCGTGAGGTTTTCCATGCCGCCTTTGCTAAGAGAGTAGGGCAGATAGAGCGGCTTCGGAATGATCTCATGCACCGACGAGTTGTTGACGATGACACCCTTTACGTTGTGGGTGAGGAAGTGCTTGAGAGCCTCCCGGGCACAGATGAAGGTGCCGCGGAGGTTGGTGTTCATGACGCGGTCATAGTCGACGATGTCAATCTGGTCGCTTTCGCAAGCCTTCTGAATACCGGCGTTGTTCACCAGGATGTCAAGGCCGCCTAGCGCGGACAGGGTCTCGCCGAACATTTTCTTGATTTGCGCCTCTTCCGCGACATCGGCACCGATGACAACCGCCTTAACATCGGCATGGCCGGCATCCTGAGCGGCGGCGACGGCGTGTTGGCGAGTGATTTCGGCTTCGTCCGGCTGAGAGCGGTAATTGATCGCAACGTGGGCCCCTTCGCGGGCGAAGCGAATGGCGATGGCGCGTCCGATGCCAGACGAAGCACCAGTGATGAGGGCGCGTTTTCCGAGGAGTCGTGTGGATGACATGTTGCTTTCCAGTCTAACAAAAGAGCTCAAACGACCCGACAATCACATCATTTCATTAGTGTTTCTATGGCGAGTCGGTCAAGGTTTGGCAATCGCCGTGGGCGGCGGCCATCCGGTCGCCTGCCTGCCTTGTGGCGGGTTGCGGAAGCGGTAGTAATTTGGGGGGCTGGATACGATCCGAGCGCAGGACCCGTTCGATCTCTGCGAGTTCCGCTTGATGAGCGGCGTCGCGGGGGCTGCGGAGCCAGTTGGCCCAGTCACCGTAGGCGGGGAATTTCTTGCGCCAGCGGGTTAAGTAGAGGCGAACTTCGCACCTGTGGTGAGAATGATTCAGGCGGTGGTAGGGGGAGTTGGCGGTGTGCGCGGGTGCGCTCGAATAGTCGTAAAGATGAGCTTTCCCGCACATTCCTGCGGCGGTGGGGTTTTGCTCGACGTAGAGAATCGTGGAGCGATAGTGGCTGGCGGAGGTGATGTGTTTGCAGCAAAAGTGATTGCGCCACAGGTGTCCCCTGGTACCGAGGGCTTGGTGGATTTTGCGCGCATAGTGGGATTGCAAGTGCTGCATGAGCTGCCAAACTCCCCATTTTTGCAGCGGTTCCAGGACAAAGTGTACGTGGTTGGACATGAGGCAGAAGGCATGTACGCGGACCCGGTAGCGGCGGGCGAGGCGATCGAAATGGTCGAGGTAGTCGATCAGTTGGGCGCGCGTTCGGAAGACGGTCTGCTGGCGGCTACCACGCTGATAGATGTGGTAGACTTGGCTCACGTGGAAATCGCGCTTGCGGGGTGGGGCGGATTTGTGACTTTTGTTTCGGAGTTTCGCCATCCGCTTTTTAGATAGGCCTTGTCAATAGATTTGTGTAAACGTCGTTCGGGTTAAGTTGCCAACCAGGGCTGGCAACGGGCTTCGGCTTCGGCCTTCGCCCTCATTATAGGATT
>JAYVUQ010000453.1:0-6718 GCA_043787785.1 Bryobacteraceae bacterium | reverse complement strand
AAAAATGCTTGGACTCGGTTTGAGTCAAAAGGCTCCTGGTATTACGAGATTGTCGAGGCTGGGTTTAAGTACAATCTGACCGACGTCGCCGCAGCGATTGGACTAGCTCAGTTAGGCAAGGCAAACGATCTTTGGCGGGAACGGCAGGCACTGGCCGCGACTTATCGTGACTTACTCTCTGGCAGCGAGGAGTTATTTATACTCCATCCGGAGCTGTCTGATCGGCAGTCTTCCTGGCATCTGTTCCCGATTCAGCTCAATTTAGACGCGCTATCGATTGACCGGGCCCAGTTCATTGAAGAGATGAAAGCGGCAGGGGTAACGTGTTCTGTGCATTGGATGCCTTTGCATCTGCATCCTTACTATGTCCGTGAATACGGCTACCGTCCCGAGGACTTTCCTCAGGCGTCCTCGGTATGGCCACGGTTGGTATCACTACCGCTGTTCCCGGGCATGAGCCGCGATGAGGTGCAGTATGTGGCCAATACGACGATGAGCATCGCTACCCGCCATGCCCGGCAAACGGTGAGTGTGTAGGATGCCCTGGTGGAAGCGGGCGACGGATCTGACGCTAGCGCTGAGCGCGCTGGTGTTCTTGGGGCCCCTGATGCTATTGGCGGCCTTATTGATCAAGTTAAGTTCTTCCGGGCCGGTGTTCTATGTCGCGCCCCGGATGGGCTGGCGCGGGATTCCGTTTGGGCAATTGAAGTTTCGCTCGATGCATGTCGGTGCCGACCGGTATGGCGCTTTCACTGCCCAGCGAGACCCGCGCGTGTTTCCGGTGGGTGCTTGGCTGCGTCTATTCAAAATTGACGAACTACCTCAGATATTGAATATCCTGCGTGGCGAGATGTCGGTAGTCGGTCCGCGCCCGGAGGAAGTAACGACGGTGGAGCGTTTCTATACCCAGGATCAGCGCCGGGTTCTCGACGCGGTGCCAGGCCTGACGGGCCTACCTCAGGTGCGCTTCTTTCCTGAGTTATCACTCATTGACCCTGGCGGCAAGGATCCGCAGGCGCACTACCAGCAGGTGATCCTGCCCATGCGGCTCGAGATGGACTTCGAATACATTCGACGCCGATCGTTCTGGTTTGACGTCAGTTTGATTCTGCAAACGATTTACTTGATCGTAGTGAAGGCGCCTTCACTCGTACTGGGTGTTACGCCGAAAAAGGTCGAATTACCGACGCTGTTGCGAGGAAGCTCTCAGGCATGACTCTCGATGCACAGGCCGGTGCTGATCCGTTGTTTGCGAGCGTCCGTTTCGACGGATTGCGGCGCGGGCTCTTAGTTCTGGTGTGTGCGTTGTTTCCGATCTCGAAGGTGATGAATAGCGGCGGGAAGTTGATTAACCTTTCGTTGGCCGATCTTTTCCTGCCGGTAGGGATCACTCTGTTGGTATGGCGGTCGATATCCACCGGAGTGAGGTGGCCTTGCGCGGTCGCGTCTCTGTTGAATGTCGCGGCGCTCGCGGCGGCGGCATTGCTGAATCTGGAACTGACGGCGGACTACAAGAGTCCACTCAGCGCGGTGGTGGAGATCGTGAAGACGCTTTCTCTCTGGGTCTATTTCTATTTGGTGGTGAATTTGATTGAAAACTCCGATGACCTGCGGTGGGCTCTGCGAGCGTGGCTGATTTCGAGCGGGATCGTGGCTGGCTGCGGCGCGGTGGGCTCTTTGCTGTATCAATGGGGTGGGGTGGAGACAATATTCGCTTTGCAGTACCGGGCGCAAGGAACCTTTGAGGACGCGAATTTGTTTGCGGCCCATGTCGGCGTCAGTTTCTTTCTGACGCTGCTCTACTGGTTTATGCAAGATCGCAGGGAAAGCTGGCCCTTGTGGTTAATCCCGGTGCAATTGGCTGCGATTGTGCTCTCCGCGTCGCGGGGCAGTTTGATCGCGGTAGGTGCGGCACTGGTTGCGCTAGCGTTCTTTTTTAGCTCTACGCGGGTGAAGTGGGCGGTGTGTTTATCGATGTTCATGATGGGCCTATTGGTGATGGCACTGCCGGATCGGGATGGGTTTCTGGGTTCCAGTCCAGTTACGGCTCGGCTCACGACGACTACGGTGGATCTCGAGAATCCGGAGGCGCAGCAGCGTCGCGATCTTTGGGAAGTCGCGTGGCGGACTTGGCAGGCGAATCCGTGGTTGGGGGTGGGGCGCGGGAACTATGGCCTGGGCGTGGGTGGCGAGGCCCAGGCGATTGGGTTCGCTCACAACACCTATCTCGGCCTACTGGCCGAGACGGGCATCCTCGGTTTTATGACTTACGCCATGGTGGTGGTCGGAGTCGGGTTTCCCGCGCTGCTGGCGGCAAATCAATATGGGCACGGTAAGGCTAGCCTCCTGGTGGCGAGCTTGTTAGTTGTAGCCTTGTCCGGGGTGACGATCAATATCGAGAATTACCGGGGGCTGTGGATGTTACTGGCGTTGATGGAATCCTATCGGCGCGTATGGATGGGCCCGGTGGTGGCGGAGCGCTTGTTGGCGGCGGGCCGGTTGGGGAACGGGGTGCGGCATGCGCATGTTGCGTGACGCGCGGCTGATGAGCGGTAGTGCGGCGATCAGCGTGGTAATGGCGGTGATGCGATCGTTGCTACTGCTGCGAATTCTGGGACCGACCACCATGGGTATTTGGAAGACGGTGATGGTGATCTATATGACCGGCGAGTTCCTGCGCCTGGGAATCACGAAGGGTATGGCCATGCGCCTGCCAGGTTTTGCCGGACAGGGCCGTAATGAGGAGATTGAACGGGACTTGCGTTCGGCCGGCGCCTATATCCTGATGGCCGGCGCGGCCTTTGCGGCGATTCTCATGGGGGCAAGCGTGTTTGCCACGAATAGCGATTACGCGACCGCGCTGCGGCTGATGGCGGTGGTCATGCTATTGGCGCAGCCGCATCAGTATCTGCGCGAATTGGCCGGTGCGCGCCAGCGCTTTGATTTGCGGGGCCGCGAGTTGGTGTTGGCCGGCGCAGTGGACTTAGTAGGTGGTTTGACCCTGAGTTACTGCTTTGGCCTGGTGGGCATTGGACTCGCGGCGATTGTGGGAATTGCCTTGCCCGTTCTCTACTTGTGGAGAAATCAACCGGATGCGTTTCGCTCGCGGTTTGAGTTCTCGCGCGTAAAGGATCTCATTCGGGCGGGAATTCCAATATCTTTGGCGGACTCGATGTTCGGGCTATTGCGGTTTACGGATTTACTGTTGTTGACGCCTTTGCTGGGTCCGACGATGGCTGGGTATTACGCGGTGAGCATGATGATCAACGAACTTTCGATCTTTGTCGCGAACTTCGGTGTATCGCAAGTGGTGAGTTCACATTTACTCAAGGAATATGGCCGCGTGGGATGCGTGAAGAGCGTAGTGGTGTTCTATGAGGCGCCGATTCGCCTGTTCAGTTATGTACTGCCTCCGATCTTGGCCATAGGTACTTTGATGGTGGGGCCGGTGGTTCGGCTGGTATTGCCGCAGTACGCGCCGGGCATAGAGGCGGCGGGAATTACGGTGTGGGGCGTGTTCTATCTGTCGATGCATTGTGCGGTGACGCCATTTTTCCGCGCGGCTAAGCGGTTTGGGGTGGTGCTGAAGTTACTCGGCGTGATGTTAGCGCTGACGGCGTCGGCGCAGTGGTGGGGCTTGTCGAACGGCGGCGGGCTGCCAGGGGCGGCTTGGACGAGCCTTCTGGCTCTGGGCGTGGTGGTGAACGCGGAGTTGTTTGTGGCCCGGGAGGCGGCGGGAGAGCGGCTGCTGGAAATACTACGGTTTCTGGCATCGATCAATTTGCCGTTGATGTTGATGGTAGGCCTGATGGAGACGATGGAGGCGCGGCAGTTGGGCGGTTTCGTCCAGGTGGCGGTAGTGTTGGGCGTCTATGCGCCGGTGCTAGCGATTTATGAATTTCGATTTTCGATGTTACGGATGGTGAGGCAGAATGGTTGATTTAGAGCAGAAGTACGAGCCGGCTTTGTTGGGTGGGGCGGAGCGGGCGGGTGAACGGTTGGCGGAACTGTTGGAGCGCCGCGGCCGGCGGGTGTGCGAGGCGGGTGGCGCTTGGTGGGCAAGTGTGGATATCGGCAGTCGCTATTTCACCAGCTTGCCCGATCAGGTGTGTATCGACGCGAGACGGGATGACGTTCAGGACTTACTTCGAAAAACCGGGGGCGTTGTGGCGCGGTACCCGTCGAAGGGCCAGGTCGGCTTGCCCTGTGGCGCCTATGTGGTGACGGATCGGGAATACGCGTTGGCGAAGTTACAGAAGCGGACCAGGAATTTCGTCCGGCGTGGTTTGGAGAGTTGTCAGGTTCGTTTGGTGGAGCGTGCGGAGTTACTGGCGCAGGGATTGGAACTCAACTTGGAGACGATGGCCCGGCATGGCCGAATGCGGCCCGAGTTTGGCGACCCGAAGACGTGGACGCGAACGGTGGAAGCGGTCTACACGACGAAGGGATCGGAGTGCTGGGGAGCCTTTGTGGGTGACCGGATGGCGAGTTATGTGATGTGTTGCCGGGATGCGAGGTGGGAACACTTCCTGATTCAGATGTCCCGGACCGAGTTACTGAAGAGTTATCCGAATCATGCGATTGACTACTTTCTGATTGAGCGGGCGATGGCCAACCCGGAGGTGGAAGGTGTGTGCCTTGGTTCGTTGCCATTGCTTCCGGGCGAGGGTTTGCATAACTACAAGGTCCGGATGGGTTATGAAGTGTTGCCCCAGGACGCGGTGGTGGTGGTGCGGGCTACGCTTGAGGCCTTGGTTACCTCGCGGCTGACGGGGCCACTGCTGCGGCAGGCTGGACGGTGGGATCAATTATCCGGATTGGCGGAGCGACTGGAAGTTCTTGCGGCGGGCGCGCGAATGTCGGCGTCGGATGATGATGAGGATATTGCCCGTGAGTTGGCGGATTGGGAAGGCCGCCGAACGGTCGTTAGTGAAGGAGAGGGTGATGCTTAAACAAAAGGTAGGGCGAGGGTTGGCGCGTTTCATGGAGTTGCGCGGCAGGCGGATTGAAGAGTCCGGGGGAGTGCTGTGGCACTCGACGGATGGCAAAATGCTGATGAGCTTACCTTACCATTTGGCGCTGGACCCTGAGCCTGATGAGATGAGTAGGTTCCTGCGGCGGACACGCAATGTGGGCGTGCGCTATCCATCGATTACCCGGCGAGGCTCGCCGGGTGGCCTGTATGTTTGCCGGGACAAGGAATATAGTCTCAAAGGGGTACAATCGCGCTTGCGGAGTAAAGTGCGGCGCAGTCTTGAACATTGTGAAGTGCGAGAGGTGCAGCCGGACGAGTTACTCGAACAGGGGTTACGTCTCAACCAGGAGACGATGGGGCGGCAGGACCGTTATGATCCGGAATTTGGCGAGGCCGTATCGTTTGCCAAATTGGTGAGGGCGATCGACGATTCTCCGCGCGTGGTGGCTTACGGTTCTTTTGTGGCCGGATTGTTGGGGGCCTATGCGGTGACTTACGAGGAGGACGGATGGTTTCATATTTTGCACCAGATGTCCCGGCTCGATTGTCTGGAGCATTATCCGAACCACGCGCTGGCTTTCACGCTTACCGAGGCGGCGTTGTCGAAACCGGAGATTGCGGGCATGAGTTACGGACTGAAAAGTCTTGTAAATACAGCGGGTTTGCATGATTTCAAACTGCGGATGGGTTTTGAGTGTTTGTCGCAGAATATGGTTTGCGAGTTACACCCGATGGCGTCCGGTTTGTTGACTAGCGGCTTAGCGAGCGCGGGTTTGATGATGGCGCGGCGTTGCTTTCCACGTGACCAGCGTTTGGAACGGGTGCAAGCCGTGATCTCTTCGGCACGAGTGGCGAAGGGTCTCGAAGCGCTCGAGCCGTTGATGGCGGAAACGCCGGAGAACGAGGCGACCAGCCAGGAGGAAGCGGCATGAAGGCGCTGCAGGTTTTAGCGGGCGGGGCCTGGGGGGGGGGGAGCGTGGTGGTGCTGGCCATTGTGAAGGCCATGATCGCCCGGGGCGATAAGGTGTGGGTGGTGTCGCTAGACGCGGAGACGGAGCAACACTTTCGCGACGCTGGGGCGATTCCGGTGGCCATTCCGGGCTGGAAACGGGCTTTGACGCCGCTCGATATCGTGCCTTTGTGGCATTTGTGGCAACTATGCTGCCGTGAGAAGTTTGACTTAGTGGCGACCCATACTTCAAAGGGCGGAATGCTGGGTAGGATTGCGGCGCGCTTGGCCGGGGTTCCGAATATTGTGCATTATGTGCATGGGTTTGGCTTTCATCAGTTCACGCCTGCGTTGGTGAAGCAGGTCTACGTGGCTTTTGAAAAGTTGGGCGCGCGCTGCGAGGACCTGATGATCACGGTGGGCGAGGAGCATCGCCAGATTGCTATCAAACTGGGAATCGAAAAGGGCGAGCGGATTCGGACGATTCTGAATGGGATTGAGGTTGGGCGCTTTTTGGGGGTGAACCGCGCGGTGGCTCGCCGTGAATTGGGTTTCGCGCCGGGCGAGGTCATCCTGGGGAGTGTCGGGCGTTTGGCGACGCAAAAGGGATTTGAGTACATGATCGACGCTCTGCCGCGGATTGTGGCGGCGCATCCGCGCGTACGGTTGGTGTTGTCTGGCGAAGGCGAGTTGGAGGGGGAGTTGCGGGTGCGGGCGCAGGAGCGAGGCGTGGCCGAAAAGGTGACTTTCCTGGGCTTCCGGCGCGATGTGCCGGCCTTACTGGCGGCGTTCGA
>JAYVUQ010000452.1:0-19178 GCA_043787785.1 Bryobacteraceae bacterium | reverse complement strand
AGCGTCTGCGCCGCTGTCAGCGAAGTCGTCGCCGAGTACCGTGGTTGGCGCAATCCCTTCGCCACTCAGCAGACCGGTTCCCAGCCCAACTGACCCCAGAAAAAATAAAATATCGAAAAACAAACCCGGCGATCTCGCTCAAAACAAACATTACGGGCTCTTGGGTTCGGCCCCCAGAATTATTCCGGTAAAGCTTGTCAAGGGCGCAGCTACCTGTGCGCCTCGTGCGGCCGATTTCAAGCGGCGCCTGACGTGGTTACCCGCCCAGTTTCCGAAACCGTATTGTTCATCGACGGAGACCCGGAAGTGCCCATTGCGCCGTGCCCGGCCCAAGGGACCGACCCAGTGGACCGGCCTCGCGGACTCGGCCTCTCCCGCGCCGCCCCTCGATTAGTTTAGATATTTCTTCAAATCCGGATTCAGGCGAGCCTGCACTTCGGGGTCGTTCAGATTCTGTTGGGTGACGAGCATGGGCACGATGTTCTGGATCTTTTCGACGGCCTCGCCGCGCGTGACTTTGAGCGCCGTCATGACGGATTCGTAGCCCATCTTGAAGGGGTGTTGCGCGACGAGTGAATCGATGACGCCCACGCGCAGGTCCTCGAGTAACTGGGCGCTGGAATCGAAGCCGACGAGCTTGCACTTGGTGCCGCGGGCCTTGACGGCTTGGCTGGCACCGGCGGTGCTGCTTTCGTTGGAGGCGAAGACGCCGGTGAGGTCAGCTTGGGCGGTGAGCATATTCTCCGCAACCTTGAGCGACTGGGCGTAGTCGGCATTGCCGTAGCGCTTGTCGGCGATGACGATGCCGGGGAACTGTTTGGCGAGCGTCTCTTCAAAGCCCGCCTCGCGCGCCATGGTGGAGGCTACACCGGGCTGGACGGCCACGATGACGACCTTGCCCCTGCCTTGGAGCACTTCTCCCATGCGGACGGCGGCGAGCGAACCGGCGGCGTAATTATCCGTGGAGATTTGGCTCGAGAAACGATCGTTGTCGAGGCCGGAATCGAAGATGATCACCGGGATCTTGGCGTCGACGGCGCGGTTGACCACGCCGACCATGGATTTCTTGTCGATCGGGGCCAGACAAATCGCGTCCACCTTGCGGTTGATCATGGCATCGACGATCTGGATCTGGCCGTTGAAGTCAGTCTCCGTGGCCGGGCCATTCCAACTGACATCGACGCCAACCTCGCGGCTAGCAGCGATGGCACCCGCTTGCACGGACTGCCAAAATACATGGGTACGGCCTTTGGGGACCATGCCGATCGTCTTTTTCTGGGTGCGGTTGCAGGACGAAGCAGCAGCGGCTGCGGCGAGGATCAGACTTCTGCGATTCATGGGGTTCTCTTACTTGGGGAACTGCTTGGGGGGTTGATGCTGTGCGAGCCAGCCTTCGCCATTGAGCGACCTCAGGAAGGCCACCAAGTCGGTCTGCTCGGATTTGGAAAGGTGGAGCGGCTTCAATTTCTCATCGAGATTCTTATTCTTGATGCCACCGTCGTTGTAGAAGTCCACCACGGCCTCAAGGGTGGCGAGGCTGCCGTCGTGCATGTAGGGGGCGGTGCGGGCAATGTCGCGCAGGGTAGGAGTTTTAAAAGCGCCCCAATCGGCGTCGTTCTTCGTGACTTCGTAGCGGCCAGGATCGGGGTTGGGCTTGTCGGTACCAACGCCAAGATTGTTGAAAGAATTCAGCGTGAAGTTAATGCCCTCGTGGCACTGGTCGCACTTGGCTTTGTTGAAGTAGATATCCATGCCGCGGACCTGGGCGGCGTTGAGGGCAGACTTCTGGCCGGCCTTGTATCGATCATACGGGGAATTGCCAGAGAGGACGGTGCGCTCATAGGTGGCAATCGCCTTCGTGGTCAGGTCGATATTGATTTCGCCAGAGCCGAAGGCTTTCACGAACAGGGGCCGGTAGCCAGGAATGGCTTGGATCGACTTTACGACGCCCTCATGCGTATTGCCCATCTCGATGGCATTCTGCATCGGGCCACCGGCTTGCTCTTCGAGCGACTTGGCGCGGCCATCCCAAAACTGATTCAGGCTGTAAGCGCGGTTGATCACCGTGGGCGCGCTGCGTCCGCCACGTTGGCTTCTGATGCCGTCGGAGACCGGCTTGCCATCGGTAAAGGCGAACTGCGGCGCATGGCAACTGGCACAGGACACGGAATTATCCGCGGACAGCCGGGTATCGAAATAGAGCAGTTTTCCCAACGCGGCTTTTTCCGTCGAGTAGGGATTGTCTTTCGGGAATTGGACGGGCAGGAGCCCGAGCGGCACGGCGAAGGTGGCCGTCTGGGCGAAAACAAAGGAAGGAATAACGAGGGCTGGCAACACGAATGTTGCCAGCCACAAACGATGATTGTTCGACATCACCTACGAGGATAAACTACTTTTTCACGAAGCCTTGGACGTAGAGCGCGCTAAAACCACCGTGCTTGGAAACGGTGCCCGTTACTTCCATGATGTGGGCCGTATGCTCGATGGCCGCCTTGCGGAACTCGGTCATGCCGTCGCGGCGCAGGTCATGCTCTTCCTCCATCAACATGTACATGGTGCCGTCTTCGGTGAGCAGGCCAATGGGTTGGCCGGCGGTGAAGCACTTCTGGGCACAGGAGCGATGCTTTTCGCCGTGCTTGCCGATTTGGAGGTAGCACGAAAAGTCCAGGATCTCGCCGGTCACGGTGGCGGTGGTGGCTTGGTTGGGTTTACCGTCTACCGAAGCGGCATTGGTGGTGGCGCTCCAGACGTCGCCGGCGGTGCCCAGTTTGCCCATCGGCGCGGCGTAGCTGCCGCCTTCCACTTTCATCTGCGGCTGCAGAATGCCGAGGGCTTTCCGGCCCATCTTTTTCTCGCCTTGAGCCACCAGCAAGGTGCTGAGCCCAAAAACTAACAAGCCGGCCACGGCCAATACTTTGAATGCCTTCATTTCCTATTTCTCCTTCAAGTGTTTCACCGCCAACCTGGGCTGCGGGAATTTTGCGTAACAAATCCGATCGTGTCCGAAACCCTAGATTGTACGCCAACGCTGACTTTACTTTATCGCGCCGTTGGACCCGCGTGGCACACACCCCACTCGGCAGCCCCCCCGAGCTTCGATACAATCAAGTGCCAATGCGACATTTTGCCCTGGTTGTTTCCCTTTTTACGATAATGGCACTCGCCCAGGAGCGGTGGCAGGCGCGCTCAGTGGTGATGTCGCAGCATGGCATCGTGGCTACTTCGCAAACGCTGGCCTCGCAGGTGGGGGCGCAGATCCTGGCCAAGGGCGGCTCGGCGATCGACGCGGCCATCGCCGCCAACCTGGTGCTGGGCGTGGTGGAGCCGATGATGAATGGCATTGGCGGCGATCTGTTCATGATTCATTGGGACGCCAAGACCGGCCAATTGACCGGCTTGAATGCCAGTGGCTGGTCTGGCAAGGGCTATACGCCGGAAGCGCTGAATAAGCGCAATGCGATGAGGCCTAGCGGTATCCACACGGTGACCGTGCCGGGCGCGGTGGAGGGCTATGGCAAGGTTCATAAGCGCTTTGGCAAGCTGCCGTGGAAGGATCTATTCGCACCGGCCATCCATTACGCGAGCGCCGGCTTCCCGGTGACCGAGATCATTCAATGGGACTGGGAACACTCAGTGGGCAAGCTCGAAAGCGATGCTAACGCCAAGCGCGTTTATTTACCCGGGGGCCGCGCGCCGCAACCAGGTGACATGTTCAAGAATCCGGAACTCGCCAAGGCGCTCGCCATCGTGGCGAATGGCGGGGTGGACGCTTACTATCGTGGGCCGATCGCCGAGGCGATCCTCAAAACCTCGGCCCGGCTGAACGGCACGCTCGCCAGTGCGGACTTCGCCGAATACGCTTCCGAATGGGTAACCCCGATTTCGACCACCTATCGTGGTTGGCGTGTCGCCGAATTGCCTCCCAACGGCCAAGGAGTCGGCGCCTTGATGATGCTGAATCTCTTCTCGGCGTTCCCGATTTCGAAGTGGGACCCGCTGTCGGCGGAAGCCTTCCACACCAAGATCGAGGCGCAAAAGCTGGCCTATGCCGACTTGGCGAAGTACATCGCCGACCCGCGCTTTGGCCCCGTGCCCGTGGCCGGGTTGCTCGATGCCGAATACGCCAGCCGGCGCGCCAAGGAGATTGATGCCGAACGCGCGAACTGTAGCGTGCAGGCGGGCGACGCACCCGGTTCCAAACACACCATCTACCTGTCGGTGGTGGACCGCGAGGGCAACATCGTCAGCTGGATTCAGAGCCTTTCCGACCTTTGGGGTTCGGGCGTCGTGGTGGACGGCATGGGCTTCCACCTGCACGATCGCGCGAATGGCTTTGTCTTTGAGGCGGGCCACCCGAACTCGGCTGGGCCCCGCAAGCGGCCCTTTCACACCATCATTCCGGGCTTCATGGAAAAGGGCGACCAGCATATCGGCTTTGGCATCATGCGAGGGAGCAATCAGCCACAGGCGCACGCGCAGTTTATCTCCTACATTGCGGACCACGGGATGAACATCCAGGCGGCTTTAGAGGCGCCGCGCTTCACCCGCCGCGAGTCGCGCGGCTGTTCGGTGCTGATCGAAAGCCGCGTGCCGGCGGCGGCGCGCGAGGAGTTGAGCAAAAAGGGGCATTACCTCGATCTGCGCGGCGAATATTCGGGGTTGATGGGCGGTGGACAAGCGGTGATGTATCACTCGGCCACGAAGGTGAAGAGCGGGGCGTCGTCGCCGCGCAAGGACGGGGCGGCGATTCCGGAGCCGCAAAATTTCTGGCTGCCGAAACCGTAGGCTACACTGAAGGTTACCCTTCCATGTCCAGCCTCCTTGACCGTCTGAAAGCCGGAATCGCGAAGACGCGCGCCGGTCTCGTTGACAAACTCGAAGATACCTTTAAAGGCCGAAAAGAGATCGACAGCGATCTATTGGACGAGCTGGAGTATACGCTGATCGCCGCCGACGTCGGCGTCCGCACCACGACTGAGATATTGGAAGACGTCCGTCAAAGGGTAGACCGTAAGCTGATGGGCGACCCGAGCGAAATCAAGCTCCTGATTCGCCAGCATCTGCTGGGCGTTCTGGAAGCCACAGAGAGGCCGTTGGTGCGCCCCGCCGCTCCGCCGCGCGTGGTGTTGATTGTGGGCGTGAATGGCGCGGGCAAGACCACCACGATCGGCAAGCTGACCGCTCGGCTGCGCGCCGAAGGGCAAACGGTGTTGCTGTGCGCGGCCGACACTTTCCGCGCCGCCGCCATTGAGCAATTGGAAGTGTGGGGCCAACGCAACGAGGTGGAGGTGATCCGGCAGCAACAGGGGTCTGACCCGAGCGCCGTGGTGTTCGATGCGCTGCAAGCCGCTAAGGCTCGCGCCGTCGATGTGGTGATCGTCGATACAGCCGGCCGGTTGCACACGAAAGAGAACCTGATGGCGGAGCTCGAAAAGATGCGCCGCACCGCGCAACGGGTAATCCCCGACGCGCCCCACGAAGTCCTGCTGGTGATGGACAGCACGACGGGCCAAAACGGCTTAGAGCAGGCCCGCAAGTTCACCGAGAGCACGGGCGTGACGGGCATCGTGCTGACGAAACTGGACGGCACGGCCAAGGGCGGCGTGGTGATTTCGATTGCCCGCGAGTTGAACCTGCCGATTCGTTACGTCGGCGTCGGCGAGCAGATTGACGATCTGCTGCCATTTGAAGCGGAGAAATTCGTTGCCAGCCTCTTCGACTAGTTTCATGGCGGAGGCCCTCGAGTTGGCCCGGACGCGCCACGGGCAGACGTCGCCCAATCCGGCGGTGGGCTGCGTCATCGTGGGCGACGGCGTGGTGGTGGGGCGAGGTGTACACACGTGGGTGGAACGGGACCATGCCGAAGTGATCGCCTTGCGCGAAGCCGGAGAACTGGCGCGGGGCGCGACGGCCTATGTGACGATGGAGCCTTGTTCGCACACGGGCCGCACCGGCCCCTGCGCCGATACGCTGATCGCCGCCGGCATCGCCCGGGTGGTGGCGGCGATGGAGGACCCCAACCCGCTCGTCAAGGGCTCCGGGTTTCGTAAGTTGCGCGCCGCAGGAATTACAGTCGACTTAGACAGCAGCGCCACTCGTGACGCCGAACGGTTGAATGAGCCATTTATTCACTTCATGCGCACCGGGCGACCGCTGGTCACTTTGAAAGCCGCGGTGACTCTCGACGGCAAGATCGCCGCACCCGAGGACAACTCCGGCTGGATTACTTCTGAGCGCGCGCGGGCTCACGTGCAGGAATTACGGCATCAACATGACGTGATACTCACGGGTATCGGGACGGTGCTGGCCGATAACCCAATGCTGAACGACCGTAGTGGGCTGCCCCGCAGCCGTCCTTTTCTGCGGATCGTGGTGGATTCGCAGCTGCGCCTGCCGCTCGATAGCCGGATGGTCACTAGCGCGTCGGGAGACTTAGTGGTGGCCACCACGTCGGCAGCATCCAAGGAGAGACGTGCCGCACTCGAAAGCCGGGGAGCCGAGATCTGGACACTCGACACTCCGTCAGGGCGCACGAACCTGCGTGGCATTGTGGACCGGCTGGCGGAGCAGAAGTATCTTTCTTTGATGATTGAAGCCGGCAGCAAAGTAAATTGGTCGGCCCTCGAAGCGGGCATCGTCGACAAGATCTTCTTTTATTACGCGCCCAAGATCCTGGGGGGCATGCAATCTCTGCCGGTGGCCGGTGGCACCGGCATCCGGCGACGCATGGACGCGATCCAACTGCGGGCGACGCAGTTACACACGATTCCGCCCGACGAATTCGCCGTGGAAGCCTGGGTGGCTAAGTAAATGTTTACCGGCATTATCGAAGAGACAGGGCAGGTGCTGGCATTCACTCCGAACCAGACCGGCGCGCGGGTGCGTATCGGCTGCGCCATTGTCTGGCAGGGCTTGGCCCCGGGCGATAGCGTTTGCGTGAATGGCGTATGCCTCACGGCCGTGGCCCTGGAGCCAGGGTCCTTCGCCGCGGACCTGGCGCCCGAAACGCTGGAGCGATCGAACCTCGGTACACTCACTGCCGGTTCGCTGGTGAACCTGGAGCGATCCATGGCCGCTAACGGCCGCTACAGCGGGCACATCGTGCAAGGCCATGTCGATGGCACCGCCGAGTTAGTTAGTTTGAACTTACTCGGTGGCGAGAACCGGTGGCTTACCATTCGTATCCCCGCCGGGTTGGACCGCTACATCGTAAGCAAGGGCAGCATCTGCATCGACGGAATTAGCCTCACCGTGGCGAAACTGGTGGGCGACCAACTTTCGGTGACAATTATTCCGCACACTTACTCGATGACGGCGATGCGTGGCTGGCTGGCTGGCAGGCGGGTGAATCTCGAAGTGGACGTAATTGCCAAATACGTCGAGAAAATGATGGGCGCGCGGGGATGATCCTCGAGTGCGTCCCCAACTTCTCGGCGGGGCGCGACGTGAAGATCGTCCACGCGATCGAGTCCGCAATTGCGTCGGTAACTGGCGTGGCCGTGCTGGACCGTACGGCCGATGCCGACCATGACCGGTCCGTGATCACCTTCGCCGGCGCTCCCGATAGCGTGCGGGAGGCGGCCTTGCGGGCGGTCGAAGCTGCCGTCGCCCGCATTGACCTGACGCAGCAGCAGGGCGTTCATCCGCGCGTCGGCGCGGCCGACGTGATCCCTTTCGTACCGTTGCTGGGAGCGAGCATGGCCGACTGCGTGCGGATCGCCCATGCCGCGGGGCAGGAGATCTGGCGGCGGACGCGGGTGCCAGTTTACTTCTACGAGGCCGCGGCCCTGATCCCTGCCCCCGCGAACTTGGCCGACGTTCGCCGAGGTGGCTTTGAGGCGTTGCGCAACGAGACTCATTTGCGGCCGCCTGACATCGGCGGCCCCGGGTTGCACCCCACGGCGGGCGCGGCGATTGTGGGCGCGCGGAAGTTTCTGGTGGCTTACAATGTGAACTTGGCGAGTAATGACCTTGCCCTCGCCCAACGGCTCGCAAAACGATTGCGGGCTTCGTCCGGCGGATTCCCGGCGGTGAAAGCCTTAGGACTCGCACTGGCCTCGCGCGGCATCGTGCAGGTGTCGATGAACCTGACGGACTACGAAGTTACTGGTATCGATGAGGTTTACGCGGTTATTGCCGCGGAGGCCGAAATACTCGGCAGTGAATTGATTGGCTTGATTCCCCGGGCTGCCCTGCCCCGGCAGGATGTGCGCTGGGAGAATTTCGACGAGTCGCTGATTCTCGAAAACCGGCTGGCCGTCGCTGGATTTTCCTAGTAGTCTGACCGGGAACATGGCAGCGGCCAATGCTATCGCGGGTCTGGAGACCCGCGCCACAGTTCGCGATATTCGAATGAAGGAGGCTACCCGGCTTTTTCGAGGAGGGCCATGCTGATCTTGCGGGCCATCACCATTTCCTTGGTGACCACAAATTCGCGGACCTTCTTGTACGACGGGACGTAGTACATTAGGTCGAGCATCATCTCTTCCAAGATCATGCGCAGGCCGCGAGCGCCGACTTTGCGTTCCATGGCCATGGCGGCGACGGCTTCCAGGGCGTCGTCGGTGAAGCGGAGCTTGACGTTCTCGAACTCGAAGAGCTTCTGATACTGCTTGATGAGCGCGTTCTTGGGCTTGGTGAGGATCTGCACCAAAGCTTCCTTGGAGAGGTCTTCGAGGACGGCGATGACCGGCAGGCGGCCGATGAATTCCGGGATGAAGCCGGACTTGATCAAGTCCATCGGCTGGACGTCTTTGAGTAACTCGATGTCGCGCTTGGGGTTGATCTGCTTGCGCGCCTCAGGGTCGTCGGGAGCGCTGAAGCCGATTTGGCGCTTGCCGACCCGGCGCGAGATGATGCGCTCCAGGCCGACGAAAGCGCCGCCGCAGATGAACAGGATGTTCGAGGTGTCGACGGGGGTGAATTCCTGGTGCGGGTGCTTGCGGCCGCCCTGGGGAGGAACGTTGGCGATGGTGCCTTCCAAGATCTTCAGGAGCGCCTGCTGCACGCCTTCGCCGGACACGTCGCGGGTGATCGAAGGGTTCTCGTCCTTGCGGCCGATCTTGTCGATTTCGTCGATGTAGATGATGCCTTGCTGGGCACGGGTGACGTCCCAATCGGCATTCTGCAACAGACGCAAAATGATGTTCTCCACATCTTCGCCGACGTAGCCGGCTTCGGTGATGGTCGTCGCGTCGACGATGGCGAATGGGACATCCAGGATGCGCGCGAGGGTCTGGGCGAGTAACGTCTTGCCGGTGCCAGTGGGGCCAATCAGCATGATATTACTCTTGGCGACTTCGACGTCGTTGCCGCGCGTCTTGTTCATCTGAATGCGCTTGTAGTGGTTATAAACCGCGACGGCGAGCTTCTTTTTGGTTTCTTCCTGCCCGATGACAAACTGATCGAGGTATTCCTTCAATTCGAGCGGCTTGGGCAGTTTGTTCGGACCGACCTGTTGATGGTCTGCCTTGTCGTCCTCAAGAATGGAGTTGCAGACGTTGATGCATTCGTCGCAAATGTAGGCCCGGGGGTAGTCCGAAGGCGACGAGATCAGCTTGCCCACCACATCCTGACTCTTGTGGCAGAACGAACAACGCAGGGTATCGTCGGAACCGGAACGCTTCACGCGGCCTCCCGAATAAGGATGGAATCGGCCGGGGAACCGCCGTACTGGGCGTTTTGTACCAACGAACTGAGATGATTTTGCACGCGGGGTCTCTGCCCACAAGTATAACAGCCGAGTTCATTTCCACCATCGCCTTTTTTGCCTCCCCCAACTACCCAAAAATCCTGATACCCTACCGCAAGGGGCAGCAAGCTGCACTGGAATAGGAGTCGTGGATGCTGAAGCTGAAGGTGAACGGCAAAAGCCGCAATTTCGATGGCGATCCCGCCATGCCTCTCCTGTGGTTCCTGCGCGACGAACTGTTGCTGACGGGGACGAAGTTCGGCTGCGGCATGGGGCTTTGCGGAGCCTGTACAGTGCATTTGAATGGCGAAGCTGCCCGCAGTTGCACCACTCCAGTGAGCGAGGCGGTTGGCAAGACCATCACGACCATTGAAGGGCTGAGCGCACAAGCCAACCATCCGGTGCAGCAGGCCTGGAAACAGTGCAATGTGGCGCAATGCGGCTACTGCCAGAGCGGGCAAATCATGCAGGCGTGCGCGCTGCTGAAGGTTACGCCCAAGCCGACAGACCAACAGATTGACCAGGCGATGCAGGGCAACATCTGCCGCTGTGGCACTTACCAGCGCATTCGTTCCGCGATCAAAGTGGCTGCAGGGGTGAAGTCATGATCAACGTTACCCGTCATTCCCGCCGCGGCTTCTTAGGCCAAATGTTTTCCGCCGGCACGCTGATCTTGGGCGCCGGACCCCTGGCGTCCGCCGCTCAGACGGCCGCCGCCTGGATGCCCAATGTCTTCGTGGCCATTGCGCCAAACGGGCTCGTCACCATCGTCACCCATCGGTCTGAAATGGGCACGGGCATCCGCACCGCGCTGCCGTTGGTGCTGGCTGAGGAACTGGACGCCGATTGGAAGCGCGTGAAGCTGCAGCAGGCGCTTGGTGACGTGAAGTATGGCTCGCAGAATACCGATGGGTCCTGTTCCATCCGCGACTTCTACGAGGTGGTTCGCGACTCCGGCGCTTCGGCGCGCCTGATGCTCGAGCGGGCGGCGGCGGCCAAGTGGGGCGTGCCGGTGACGGAAGTTGAAACGCGTAACCATGAGGTGGTCCACAGCAAGACTGGCAAGAAACTGGGCTTTGGGGAACTCGCCGGTTTGGCGGCGAAGCAGCCGGTGCCGAAGAGAGAGGAGCTGACCTATAAACCGGCGTCGAAATATCGCTATGTCGGCAAGGATATCCCGATCATCGACCAGGACGACATCGTGGCCGGGAAAGGCACGTTCGGTATGGACGCACGCGTGCCGGGCATGGTGTACGCGTCGATTGAGCGCTCGCCCGTCTATGGCGGCAAGTTGAAGAGCTTTGACGACGCGGCGGCCAAGCAGGTGAAGGGCGTGGAAGGCACGGTGGTGCTGGATGGCTTTACGCCTCCGCATGGCTTTCAAGCCTTGGGCGGCGTGGCGGTGATCGCCAATTCCACTTGGGCGGCGATGCAAGGCCGCAAGAAGCTGAAGGTGGAGTGGAATAGCGGCGCGAATGCGACGTTCGACTCCGCGGCTTATAAGAAGAGCTTGCAGGAGACGGCTCGCGCGCCGCAGAAGATGGTGCGCAACGTGGGCAATGTGGATGCCGCCTTTGCCAGCGCGGCGAAGACGGTGGAAGCCGAATACTACGTGCCGATGCTGTCGCACGCGCCGATGGAGCCGCCGGTGGCCGTGGCCGAGTTTAAGGACGGCAAGTGTACCTGCTGGTGCCCGACGCAGAATCCGCAAGCCGTGCAGGACACGGTGGCCGCAGCCTTGGGCATCAAGAAGGAAGACGTGATTTGCCACGTGACGCTGCTGGGCGGTGGCTTTGGCCGTAAGTCGAAGCCCGACTATGTGGCGGAGGCGGCATTGCTGTCGAAGAAGCTGAGTAAGCCGGTGAAAGTGGTTTGGAGCCGCGAAGACGATATCCGTTTCGACTTTTATCACACGGTAGCGGCGATGTATTTGAAGGCCGGTGTGGACAAGCAGGGCAAGCCGACGGCTTGGCTGCATCGCTCCGTGTTTCCGTCGATCTCGTCGACTTTCGATGCTTCGGCCGAGTACGGCTTCGATGTCGAACTGGGCATGGGTTTGGTGGACACGCCTTGGGCGATTCCGAATCAGCGGGCCGAGAATGGCCCGGCGAAGAATCACTTCCGCATCGGCTGGATGCGGGCGGTGGCGAATATCTATCATGCCTTTGGCGTGCATTCGTTTATCGATGAATTGGCGGCCCAGGCGGGGCGCGACCGGGTAGAGTTCCTGTTGGCGACGATTGGGGCTGATCGTAAGATCGACTTTGCCGCGGAGGGCACTAAGTTCTGGAACAATGGCCAGTCACTGGAGAAATTCCCCTTCGATACGGGCCGCTTGAAGCGCGTGATCCAATTGGCGGCGGATAAGTCCGGTTGGGCGAATAAGAAGCCGGTGAAGGGTCGCGCCTTGGGGATTGCGGCGCATCGCAGTTTCCTAACTTATGTGGCGGCGGTGGTGGAAGTGGAAGTGGACGACAAGGGCGTGCTGCATATTCCTCGCATTGACCTGGCCATTGACGCGGGCCAGATCATTCATCCGGACCGGGTGAAGGCGCAGTTTGAAGGCGCGGCGGTTTTCGGCACGAGTTTGGCCCTGATGGGCGAGATTACCGGGGCCGATGGGCGCATTCAGCAGTCGAACTTTCATAACTATCCGGTGGCGCGCATCAACGAAGCGCCGATGGTGACGCACGTGCACATCGTGCCGAGTGACGCGCCGCATTCCGGGGTGGGTGAACCGGGCGTCCCCCCAATTGCGCCGGCGATCACCAATGCGATCTTCGCGGCGACTGGTAAGCGCATCCGGGAACTGCCAATCAAGAAGACGAAACTGGTTTAGTTCAGTCCTACCAAAATCCGCCTAAGCCTTCTCGATTAGGGGGCTTAGGCGAATTTTAGCTATTACACAACTATTACATTCGGGCTGACCGGGATCGGGTACTCTCAGATTGGAGTCGATCTTAATACATGTCAGCATCCATTACTACTATCCATGACAAACGACCCATCAATTGGATCACCGTCGTTGCGCTCATCATCTTCCACGCCGGCGCGCTAGCCGCCCCCTTCTTCTTCGAATGGCGGTCGGCGATGGTCGCCGCGTTCTTGTATTGGCTGGCCATCAGCTGTGGCATCGGGATGGGCTATCACCGGTTGCACACTCATCGCGGGTATAAGATCCCCAAATTGGGTGAGTATTTCCTGGGCTTGTGCGGCGCGTTGGCGCTCGAAGGCGGCCCCATTTTCTGGGTAGCCACCCACCGCGTCCATCACGCCAAGAGTGACAAAGACGGTGACCCGCATTCCCCCCGCGATGGGGCCTGGTGGTCGCACATGGGCTGGATTATTACCGGTGCCGGCCATCACAACAAGACCGAGCAACTCGGCCGGATGGCGCCCGACCTTTACGCTGACCCTTTCTACCGCTGGCTGAATACCTGGCACTGGCTGCCGCTGACTATCGTGGGCGTCGCGCTGGCTATCTGGGGCTACGCGTACGGCGGCTGGTATAGCGCCATGTCGATGGTAACTTGGGCGACGTTTCTGCGAGTGACGCTAGGTTTGCACTCGACTTGGCTCGTGAACTCGGCCACGCATATGTGGGGCAAGAAGCGCTTTAAGACGACCGACGACTCGCGCAATAACTGGTGGGTAGCGTTGCTGACTTTCGGCGAAGGCTGGCACAATAACCACCACGCGCATCCGGCTTCGGCGCGGCATGGATTGGCTTGGTATGAGCTCGATATTACTTGGCTTCAGATTCGCTTACTGCAAGCGTTGGGCGTTGCCAAGATGGTGAAGGTCGCTAAGACCGATTCGCGACTGCGGGAAGAGCGCGAAGCCGCGTAAGACGGGTACATCCAGCCCCTGCTTTTGGACTGAAACCCGGAACGCCGTCGACGGCGTTCCGGGATTTGCCATTTGTTGGCACCCGAATCCTAAGCGAAGAGCTCACGATCAAGGATCTTGCGAGGGGAATTATAGTCTTCGAACCACCAAGGTTTGTCGGCAGCTTGGCGAGGGGCCTTTCTCAGCATGAGTTTCTCCAGCTTCGTTTCGGCCTTTAGCTGAAGGACGCGGAAGTGGTAATGGTCGAAGAGCGTCAGGGCCTGAATCATGTAGGAGACGGCAATGCGGCGATCACGAATCAGCAGAAGGTTTTCGCCATTTTGGACATCGGCGGGATTGGAAAAGTTGTAAGAGCCGAGGTACACGCGGGCGGTGGGCTTATCGAAGTCGAGGACAATGAACTTGTGGTGCATCCGAGTGCCGACGCCCTTGGAACTAAGACCGGTGGGTTCGCTTTTGAAAGGCTCCGGAAGATTGCCAGAGAGATTTGCCGGGAATACCGGGGCCACTTTGCCGTCAGGGAGGTGGACATCGAGGCCACCGGTTTTCTTGTCGGATATGCCGTAGACGAAGATGCCTTCTTGCTTTGTCACGGCTTTAATCGCCTCGGTGACGGCTCCCCCGGTTTGGCTCAGAAACGCCAAAGAATAAAAGACCGACGATTCAGCGTTGGCGATGTCGTCGCCCACGCTTTGCAGGACGACGTTCGCGGCGGAGTGCGGGGAGAAGGCAACTTGGGCATCGATGCCAGCTAGTTTGAGATCAGTCCATTCGGCGGAGGCGGTGGGGCCGAAGCCGGTGACAGAATCGTGGACCCAGTAGTTCTCGAAGGCATCGATAAAAGGTTGGATGGCCGACTTACCGCGGAGTACCACGGCGTTGTTGGATTGAACGAACATTCCGCGCCAAGTGAAGTTTGTCGAGCCGCAGACGGCGGCCTTGATCGCGCCGTCGACCACGATCGTCTTGTTGTGTTGAAGGTTGCTCATGTGCTGGCGCTTCACTTGGCCGGCGCCGGCGGTGGCCATCAAACGGAGGGCGGCCTGCGATTCAGCAGAGCCGGCGTTTCCGTGCTTATCGCTGTTGTCGATAATGACCGAAAGGCGCTCTTTGAGCATTTCCAGGCGAGTGACGATCGCAGGGTCAGTGAGGTCGTAGGCGATCACTCGTACGAGCGCCGTGGTGTCAGCGATGGCTTCATCGAGAACTTCGAGGATCGCACTACGGGCTTCGAAACCCATCCAATGGAGAGCCTCTTCGGCTTGCGGGTGGGTCGGCACAAAATCGAGACCTTCGTCCGCGGTGGCCGGAATCAGGGTTTCGAGGCCCTCCGTAGCGGTAACGTAGCGATCGACGAAGGCCTGCGAGGAGACAAAACCGCGGGTGAAAGCGACGTTGAGTTTACCGGGATAGGTCTCGCGGGCGAGGACAATGCCGGCTTCCTGCGCTTCACCGTAGCTGAGCTCGTCAAACTTGTTCATGAAGACGGGCGTGACGCGGTAGACGAATTCGCCCGCTTTGTCGGCATTGCGCGGAAAGTGGACCCAGCGGAATTTCTGGACGGGGGAGAGACGGGTGGACATTCGGTTGGGGTTCACGTCGGCTTCGTTGCCGGGAAACGCCAGCCGGTTTTTCACCGCGAAGAAGCGGTCACCCTCTGGCTCTTGATATTCGATGGCGAAGCCCACGAAGTCCACGGGGGGCTGGGCGGTTTTCCAGTTCATCGCCAATAGCGTCATGCCGTCGCCGCGATGGAGTTTGAGCGTGAAAGGAGCGACCCCGATTTTTCCCGTGATCTGAAAATCGCTAGTCATGTAGGCTCCTAGCTTGGAAAGCGTATTTTATAGCGCGAAGAGGACACCTCCTAAAGAAAAGAACACTTACGGCTTGAGCTTCCAGGATTCATCGAAGAAACCGGCCCTGACTACTTTGCCGGGCCAGTGGGCATTGGGTGGGGTCGACAAATCGACGATGGCCCAATCCGGCAGCACCGGCACTTGGCGGGAGTTGGTGCCGTCGGAGTCCTCGCGGAAAGTGAAGCCACTGTTCAGAACCACGTAGCGATTAGGTGCCAGAGGATTCGGATAAACCATGACCACCGCCTGGCCGCTTTCAGCCTTAAGTGGTAACTGATCCGCGATGCGGCCGATGAGCTGGTTGTTGCTGGCGTTGCCCCAAAGGATCAAGTTACTTTCGGCGATATCGGCGTCTGTAACTTGGGTATCATCTTTTATCCGGACCTCGCCGCGGAAAATACCGCGCCAGCGTTTGATGGCGCGTTCCATTTCATTGCTGGCCCAGTTGGCAAACTGAGCGTCGGTGGCTTGCCCGGTGGGGCGCACGAAGAGGAAGCGGCTCAAAAAGGCATCATCGATGGGGCCTTGAATTCCGGGCCGCTTAGCCAACCCGGATTTCGGAGCTCCGGCGAGCCATTGGATGCCCTCGCGATGGAATTCGGCCGTCCAACTCAAATCGGTATTCGCGCCGCGCGGCATCCGGATGGGGGTGCCGTTGATGGTGCACGTGGGTTTTACTTCCGCGTCAAACGGATATTGGCCCGGGCCGAACGTCAGCCGGAAGGCACTTACGTTTTCGGTGCGCAGGGTAAAGAAACCGGGCTCGCGGATTTCGGCTTCTACGCGCGCGCGGTCCCAATGCGATTCAAGCCCTATCAGTTCAAGCCAGCGCATGCGGTTGTAACGCAGGGTGTAAGTCACCAATCGTAACTTGCGGGGCACGGCCTGACGCCCACGTGCGGCCAAGGCGTCGACTTTTTGGCTGATTTCGACTTTGGCAGCGGGGTGATACTTGTGTTGGGTGTTCGGCCCGATCACGTGGGTGAGCGTGAGGCCTTCGCCTTCCAGCATCTTACGCATGATCTGGGCGGCCTGGATCTGTTTGTCGATCTCACCAGAGTAAGCCACTAAGGGCAACTGATAGAAGTTAGCCGCATAGTCGGTGGCGTCGTACCAGTGGAATAACTGCCGCTCCCACAGGGGCATCGCCTTGAGCGCTTCGGGAGTCATCTTCTGGTACTGGGCTGTTTCGGCGAAGCCAGCGCCGGGCGCGGCCACCGCGAAGATATCGGCGAAGTGGGCGCCCAAGTGCCAGGTGGATGCGCCACCCATCGAGAAGCCGCGCACCAGGATCCGGTTTTCGTCAATGGCGTAGCGGCGCTTCACGTCAGCCAGCGCCTCCAACATATCCACTTCGCCCGCGAACTTACTGGCGTTGCAGTAGCGGCCGTATAAGTGGAGCACAATGGTATCGCGCGGGGTAAACTCGCCGGCGTTATTCAGCCGCTGCCAGAGAAATGCAAGTTCGCTTAAGGTATCGCCGCGGCCGTGCAGCCACACGTCGAGACGCCAGCGCCGGGGAGCATCGGGCGAGTAACTGGGGGGCACTACCAAACCGTAGGGCTGAACGCTGTCATCGAGCTTAGACTGATAGCCCAAGGGGACTAACCCCTTGGCGCGGACCCAAGGAATTTCGCCGGCGGCCAACCGCTCGGCGCGCTCCATGGCGTAGGCGAGTAAGTCGTGCGCCCGGCCGAATTCGGCGGGCAGGTAGAATTCGCTGTAGCGCAAGGCGGAGGCGACCGCGCGCTCAATGACGGCGACGTCGTTGTAAAAGGGCGAGGCCTTTAGCGGAGCGATGGCTTCGCGTAGCCGGGCCAACTCAGCTTCCAACTGCTGGCGTTCTTCGGCGGGTACGGAAATGCCGGGCGGCGGCAAGGTTTTTTGGGCCAAGGCGAGAGAGGCAAGGAGCAAGAGCGCAATTCGAGTCACGTTGCTCATGCTATCAGGACTACCGGCAACAGCGCTGGTAGAGGCGGCGCAGGGCAGCTTGGTAGCGCGGCCCAGCGACCATGGGCAGATCTTCGTGCCCGGCGCCGAAGAGATCACGGCCGGGCGAGAGGTTGATGACTCCGCGCCGGGCGAGCGAGTTCCCTATTTCTTGATCGCGTTGATGGCGGCCTGCGAGATCTGCTCGTCTTGCTCGCCCGTCGCCCCACTAGCGCCCACCGCGCCGAGGCACTGGTCGCCGATCATGATAGGTACGCCGCCTTGAATCGGGAAGGCGTCTGGCATGTTCAGCGTGGCGAGGTTGCCCTTGGCGAGGGCTTCGTTCTGCGCCTTTGAAGGACGTTTGAAAATCGCCGCGGCGCGGGCTTTGCGCTGGGCGAAGTTCACGGTGTGCGGACCCGGCTTATCCTGCTTCTGAAAGTAGAGTAAGTTGCCCGCTTCATCGACAATGGCGAGCGATACCTGCACGCCAAGCTTGGCCGCCTCGGCGTCCGCGGCCGTCACCATTTCTTTGATGACAGCCAAGTTGAGCGACTTCTTCGTCGAAAGGTCGGCCGCGGGTAGCGACATGGCGAACACGAAGAGTAAGTAACGCACTTACTTCAGCCCCAGCACGCGACGGTTTTGCTTGACGTCGCTGGCGACGCCGGCGAAATCGTCGAAGGCTTTGGCGGGCGGCTCGATGAGGTGCGAAGCGATAAAGGGTGCGCCTTCGGCTGCGCCTTGTGAGGCGTCCTTGTAGCAGCACTCCCACTCGAGGACGGCCCAGCCTTTGTAACCGATGGAGGTCATGCGGCTGAAGACCTGCTTAAAATCTACTTGGCCATCGCCCAGCGAACGGAAGCGGCCTGGACGCTGGGCCCAGCCCTGGAAGCCGCCATAGACGCCGGATTTCTCAGAGGGCCGGAACTCGGCGTCCTTCACATGGAAGGCTTTGATGAACGGCGCATAAGTGTCGATGAAGCGCACATAGTCCAGGCACTGCAGGATGAAGTGCGAGGGATCGTAGTTGATGGCGACGCGGGCGTGGTTGCCGGTGGCCTCGCGAAACATCTCAAACGTGATGCCGTCATGCGTATCTTCGCCGGGGTGGATCTCGTAGGCGACATCCTGGCCCATCTTGTCGGCATAATCGAGCAGCGGCTTCCAGCGCTTACCAAGCTCTTTGAACGCCTCTTCCACCAGGCCGGGGGGGCGCTGTGGCCAAGGGTAAAGGAATGGCCAAACCAGCGCGCCGGTAAAGCTGGGGCACACGGTGAGGCCCAGGTTTTTGGAAGCCTTAAAGACCAGCTTCAACTGCTCCATCGCCCACTGCGTGCGGGCCTTGGAATCGCCGCGGACCTTAGGGTCGGCAAAGCCATCGAACATCTCATCGTAAGCCGGATGGACGGCCACCAACTGCCCTTGCAAGTGGCAGGCCAGTTCGGTAATTTCCAGCCCATTCATCTGCGCGCGTAAATCGTCGCAGTAGCTTTTGGAACTGGCGGCCTTCTGGAGGTCGATGATGCGCGAGTCCCAGGAGGGCAGTTGCACGGCGAGGTAGCCGAGGTCCTTCGCCCACTTGGTGATGCTGGACAAGCTGTTGAAGGGCGCTTGATCGCCCATGAATTGTGCGAGGAAAATCGCGGGTCCTTTGATTTGTGCCATGGCTGTGGGTTCATTGTACGTCAATTCCCTTGCTATGCTTGCCGATGGATGAACTGCAAAGTTTTGTTACTGGCGATGGCGGTGGTGACCCCTGTTTCGGCGGCCTTTCGCGCGGGTGCCGCCTATCGTGTGATCACGCCGGAGGTGGGCCAATCGTCCGCGCCGGTTTACATCGCGGGCTTTGG
>JAYVUQ010000451.1:0-2328 GCA_043787785.1 Bryobacteraceae bacterium | reverse complement strand
TGCTGCTGCTCGTGCAGCATTTAGTCGCCTCGCATCACGGGACGCTCGAATTCGGCTCGCCCAAAGTGCCCAGCTTTCCCGAGGCCATGCTGCTGCATCACCTCGACAACCTGGACTCGAAGATGGAAACCATGCGCGGCCTGATTGAAAAGGACGTCCGCATCGCCGGCCATTGGACCGGCTACAGCTCCTCGCTGGACCGATCGGTGCTGAAGAAGAATCGCTTCTTAGCGGACCAGCCTGTCCCCGCCCCCCCCACGCCAACTGCCCCTCAGCCGGTGAACGCCTCGCCCTTCGCCGACAAACTCAACCTGGCTCTGCAGACAAAACCAAACGCCTGATTGGGCGTTGCGGCATAATCGAGAAATGCGCAAAAAGGCTTTACCACGCGCCATTCCTCCACCCCTCGAACTGGAGTGCTTGCGCGTATTGTGGCGGCTGGAGTCAGGCAACGTGTCACAAGTGCGCGAGGCCCTGCACAGCCGGCATGCCTTGGCCTACACCACCGTGATGACGTTGCTGGATCGCCTCGCCCGCAAAGGCGCCGCGCAGCGCAAGAAGATCGGCCGTTATTTCGTCTACCGCCCCGCCGTCGACCGCGAGACCTTACGCCAGGCCGCCTTCACGGAGCTAGTAGATTATTACTTCGACGGCGACGAAGCCGCCATGCGAGCCTGGGCCGCCTCTCCCGCGGCCCTCACCGCCTCGCCCCGGGAAGAGCCGGACGACGACCTCGAAACGGTGCTGCTGTGAACCTGTCTTTGTTTGCGAACGATGACCCGCCCATGAAGCAGAAGCTCGCACCCCGCTTGCGCGCACTGGCCGACCAAGGCGTCCTCATCGGCACTAGCAGTTGGAAGTACGAAGGCTGGCTCGGCGAACTCTACACCCCCGAGCGTTATCTCACCCGCGGCAAGCACTCCCACAAGAAATTTGAAGAAAGCTGCCTCACCGAATACGGCGAAATCTTTCCCGCCGTTTGCGGCGACTTCTCGTTCTACCAATTCCCTACCCCCACCTTTTGGCAGCGCCTGTTTGCCGCCGCTCCCGCGCCACTCCAGTTTGCTTTTAAGGTGCCCGAAGAGATCACCATCCGCCATTGGCCTGCGCATCCCCGCTACGGCGCCCGTGGCGGCTTGCCCAACAGCACCTATCTCGATAGCCAACTCTTTCGTACCGCGTTCACCGATGCCTTGGCCCCCTATGCCAGCCGCGTGGAGGCGCTGATCCTCGAATTTGGCGCCATCGCCAAGCCCAATCTGGAGGAGTTTCTCTGCGAACTCGAACCCTTCCTCGCCTCGTTACCCGTGGAGTTCCGCTATGCCGTGGAAATTCGCAATCCCGAGTTTCTGACGCCTTCTTACCTGGCCCTGCTCGCGCGCTATCGCGTCGCCCACGTGCTCAATTCCTGGACGCGCATGCCTGGCCTCGAGACGCAACTCAGCTTTCCCGATATCTTCACCACCGACTTTTTCGTCGTGCGGGCCTTGCTCCGCCCAGGCCGCGCCTATGAAGAGGCGGTAAAGCGCTTCTCTCCTTACACCAAAGTGCAGGAGGAAAACCATGCCGTCCGCAAGACTCTCCAGGAACTGATCGGCACCGCCAGAAAGAGCGGCCGCCGCGGTCTCATCTTCGTCAACAATCGCCTCGAAGGCTACGCGCCCGGCACAATTGATGCGGTGCTCGATGAGGCATAGACGCTACACTAAAAGCCATGGATAAGCGATGGGTCGGGTGGATCATCAATGCCCCCTTCATAGCCGTAATGTCGTGGAGCATCATCGAGAAGTTCAGCGAGACCAAAATGATCGCCGAAGCCTTCCGCACCTGGAATTTGCGGCCTTACATGACCACCCTCGGCGCAGTGGAACTCATCGCGCTCGCCCTCTATCTGTTCCCCGCCACGCTGCGCATCGGCTTCTTCCTCCTGTGCAGCTTCCTGGGCGGAGCCATTGCCGTCAAGCTCCAGCGGTCCGGCGAATGGTGGCTACCCGCCGGGGTGCTCGCCTACCTCTGGTTCGCCGCCTGGTTCCGCAGCCGCGGACTCTTCAACAATGTGCAAAGCACATCGAACGAGTTCCGTTACTTGAATTAGCCCATCGCTGGTTTCTTCCCGATTCCCACCGGAAGTCCAGCGAGCCCGCAGTGTGAGCGGCGGTGAAAAAAACGAACCGGCTGAGTCCAATACCGCCGCAAGCCGCCTCACTCTCGGCCATCGATGCTGACGATTCCAGCCGCGACCGCAGGGAGCAAAAAGCGTGCCTCCGCACGGTCCATCGGTGAGGAACGGGGCGAGACGGGGTCGGGAAGAGCGAGAAGAGCGATAGC
>JAYVUQ010000450.1:0-4896 GCA_043787785.1 Bryobacteraceae bacterium | reverse complement strand
GGCGCCCCGCGGCGCCGGTTTCCTTTTTGGGGGATTAGAACGCCAGCCGGAGGCCGACTTGGATGGTGCGGCCGCCGCCGAATTCGGCACCTTGGGTGTTAGTGACGCGGCCGAAGTTGGCGGCGTTGATGCCTAAAGCCGGTATGCCGAAGTTGGCATGGTTGGCCAGGTTAGTGAACGAGCCCTCTACCTGCAAGTAAGTCGACTCCTTAAAAAAGTAACGCTTTTGCACTTTGGACGATAGTGTGGCGGTGCCGGGTCCGATTAACTGGCCGGGGCCAGCGTAACCGAAACGGCCAACGTTGGAGGGGGGCGTGAGGAACTGACTGCGGTCAGCGAACCAACCACTGATGGTGCGCTGGTCTTTGGGCAGATTGCCGTAGTCGGCAATGCCGGGGGCAAAGTCCGGCCGGTTGTTGGCGCGGGAGTCGACGTTGGTGCCGCTAGGGTCAGTGGAGCCGTTGGTGATGGGCGTGAGGAAGGGTCCGGTTTGGGCGAGGAAGATGCCGGAGATTTCCCAGCCACCGAGGACGCCCTTGGCGATGCGCTCGCCTGCGCCGCCCTTGGCGAACTTGCTGCGGCCATAGGGAATCTCCCAATTGACGATGGAGAGAAAGCGATGGCGGCGGGTGGAGGAGACGTTGCCGTAATCGAGGCCCAAGTTAAAGCGATCGGTAGGTACGGAGCCCGCTTCGCTCGCAAATCCGGTGCTGTTGGAACCGGTGGCATTACTCAGATTCTTCGACCAGGCCCAGGAACTCTGAAAGCCGAGCCCGCGCGAGAAGCGCTTATTCACTTCGGCGATCATAGCATTGTACTTGGCGGAGACACCGTTGTCGCGGCTATAGACGATGGCCCAGTTCGGGTAAGGACGGTTGAGGCGAGCCTGCTGATAGCCGATGGTGTTGGGGCGAACCTGGTTCAAGTCGGGGCTCGAGTAAAGCTTGATCGAATGCGAACCCTGATAGGTGATGCGCAGGCTGGTGTTGAAGCCGAGGTCGCGTTCGAGGGTGAGGTTCCACTGCTGGGCAGACGGCACTGGGCCGTTGATCTGATTGCCGCGGCGGAAGTCAGCGGTTCCGACGGCAGAGATCGCGCCGAGCCCGGAGCCAAAAGGCGCCGGAAAACGCAGCGCCGGAGTGCCATCGGCGTTGCGGAAGTTATCGTAAGTGCGGGTATCGGAGGTGTGGATACCGGTGAGCGAATAGAACACGGCGCCCAAGATGGTGACGGCATAGATGCCGTAGCCACCGCGAATGACGGTCTTGTTGCCCCATGGACGATAGGCGAAACCGAGACGCGGGAGGAAATTATTCTTGTCGGTATAGCGCAAGCGTTCTGGTAGGCCCGCGGCGGCGGCCGTGATGATGGGAGTGCTGCCGATGGACTGCTTGAACTGAGGCGAAGTGAGGGCCAGCGAGGCGGCATTGGGAACAATGACGCGGCCACCGGGAAAGTCGCGATCGAAGTTGGCGAGCTGGAGCGTCTTGTCCCAGAAGGGCTGCTGAACTTCGTAGCGGACACCGTAGTTGAGAGTGAGGCGTTGGGTGATCTTCCAGTCGTCCTGCGCGAAGACGGCGAAGTGCTTGGCGGAGCCGTCAATGTCCGGGCTGGTATTCGCCAGACGGGTGCGCTGAGGAAGGCCGAGTAAGAAGTCGGCAAACGGATTACCGGACCACATACCGTTGAAGCGGTACTCGCCCAAGTCGTCGCCGGAGAAAAAAGAGATGTTGTCCTTGGCGCGCAGCACCTTTAGGTCGGCACCGAACTTGAAGGTGTGGCGACCATGCGTCCAGGTGACGTTGTCGGTGAACTGGATATTGCGGCTGAGCTGGGTATAGCCGCGGCCCTTGGCCGTGCCGGCGAAACCGGTGATGCCGAAATCGGGGACGCTGGCGACCTTGGGCGGATCAGCACGAATGCCCTGAATGCCGATGGATTTCACGAGCGCGGGCCCGTCGAGGCTAGTGCCGTTGGGGCCAAAGTCATTGCTGAAGGGGCGATTGGCGAAGCCGGTGCGGAATTCGTTCACCAGGTTGGCCTTGAGGATGAAGTTATAGGCGGCGGTGAGCGACTGGCTCTCGGTGCGGTTTCGCGAGTCGCCCAAAGTGGGCAGATTGAGTGGACCGGTGCTGACGACGGTCTTGTTGGAATAGCGCACGAACAGATTCTGCCGTTCGCTGAAGGAGTGGTCACCCCGGATATCGTATTGGTTGTTTTCGTTCACCGCGGGCAATTGCAAACGAAGGTTCGGGTTCGCGATGGAGTCGCCGGCCACCGTGGCACGGGGATAGAGAAGTTCGAGCGCCTTGGCCGTGGAAGGGGCAATGCGGCTGGATGGAATGACGTTGTCGGGGAAGACGGCGCCGGTGGTGCTGAGCGGATCACGGATTGCCGCCGTCACCGACGACAGGTTGCCGGTGCGGTAGCTATCAGGCGGCACAATTTGGTTGATCTGGCTGGCAGCGTGAAAGCGGAGCGCTTCCCAGGAGCCGAAGAGGAAGGTCTTGTTCTTGCGGACGGGTCCGCCACCGCTGAGGCCAAAGTCGTTGGAGACCTTAAAGGGGGCACTCGTGCGGGAGGAGAAAAAATCGCGGGCATCGAAGGCACCATTCTGGTGATACCAGAAGGCCGCGCCATGATACTGGTTCGTGCCGGCTTTGGAAGTGGTGGTGACGTCGCCAATCTGGGCGAACTCCGCGTTGTTCGACACAGAGCTGACCTTAATTTCGTCAATCGCGTCAGCAGAAGGGAACATTTCGGTGATGATGCCGTTGGACCGTACATTGATGGACGAGATGCCATCGGTGGTGGAGGTGGCCTGGAAGGGAGCGCCACCGGCCAACGAAATGCTGCCGCCGCCCGCGTCGGTTTGGACACCCGGCGTGAAGGAGATCGCCGAGAAGACGGAGTTGGTGCCGCCGGCGCGGAAGTTCACCGGCAGCTTCTCGATTTGGGCAGAAGTCTTCGAGTCAACGATGGTGGAGCTATCGGTTTGCAACACTTGGCGCGCCGTGGTCACCTGGACCTCAGTCGTCGCGGTGGCCACATCCAGCCGCACGTCGACGCGGGCAATTTCGCGGGCCCGCAGAATAACGCCCTGCACTTGGCTCTTCCGAAAGCCGGAGGACTCCGTAGCGATCTCATAGGTTCCGGCGTCCAGATTGACAAACGAGTAGTTGCCGGAAGAATCGGTAACCGTCTTTCGCACTTCGATGGTTTGGACGCGCTTGGCCTCTACCTGTGCGTTCGCAATCACGGCGCCGGAGGCGTCAGTAATGCTGCCGCGAATTTCACCAAATGTCGATTGACCGAAAACGGGTAGCGACGCGACCAAAAGCGCCAGCATCGAGGCATTCCTCAACAGTTGCATAAGCAGATACTCCTTTGAAACTTCTTGTTTCGCAGTTTAGCAAAGTGGCGTCATCCAAAAGACCCAAACTATAATGATGGGTAATACCTTAACTATTGGGGAGTTCTTCATCATGATTCTGGCTGTCTCGCGGCTCGCCTGCCTGTACACCGTCTGTGCCCTGCTTGGGTTTAGCCAAACATCCACCACCCAGTTTTCGGGAACCGTTACCGACTCCACCGGTTCCGTAGTGCCCGGTGCCCAAATAACGGCAACGAATGAAGCCACGGGGCTCAAGTACACGCTCACCAGCACGACCGCAGGCCTCTACGCCTTCTCGTCCATCCCGGTGGGCGCCTACACGCTGTCGATCGAGAAGACCGGCTTCAAGCGTTTTCGACTCACCAAAATCGTGCTGCAGATCAATACGCCGGCGACGGTGAACGCGACGCTGGAGGTTGGTTCGGCGACCGAGACGGTGCAGGTGGAAGCAACTGCCGACACGCTGCAAACCAACAACGCCACCATCGGCAATGTCGTGGAGCGGAAGGCGATTGAAGCCCTACCGCTCAACGGGCGGAACCCGCTGAACCTGCTGATTTTTGAACCGGGCGTGGTGCAACGCTCCAACGGCACCATCAGTGTGAACGGCTCACGCACCGGCGCGGTGAATGTGACCATTGACGGCATTGAGGCCAACGAGAGCACTAACCCGAATCCGGTGAACAACATTTTCCGGCTGAATCCGGACAACGTGCAGGAGTTCAAGGTAACTACGTCCAATCCCTCCGCTGAAGAGGGGCGGAACTCGGGTGCGAATGTATCGGTGGCCACCCGCAGTGGCACCAACGCCTTCCACGGCACGGCTTTTGAATTCTTCCGGAACACGGCGCTAAACTCGAACGAGTTCTATTCGAAGGCGCAGGGCCTGGAAAAGCCGATCATTAAGCTGAATCAGTATGGGGTGGAGTTGGGCGGCCCCATTCGCAAAAACAAGACCTTCTTCTTCGGCAGTTGGCAAGGGCAGAAGGTGAACTTCGCTGACCCCGTCGACAAAGCCTTCGGACAAAGTGTCAGCCTCTACACGCAAGCGGCCCTCACCGGCGTGTTTCGTTATTTTGTGGTGGACCAGCGGACGCCGTTCACGTTGAACGGGCAGCGAATCACGCAGAACACACCGTTGCTGGTGAACCGCGCGAATGGCCAGTTGGCGGACGGCGTGCGGGCTTGCGCCAGCCCCACCGATGCCAACTGCGTCGCGAGCTACAATATCTTCGCCAACGATCCCGCGCAGCGAGGGCTCGATCCGGCTGTAAAGAGCGTGCTGGGCGGCTACCCGGTACCCAACCAATACTCGGCGGGCGATGGGTTCAATACGGGCAACTATGCGTGGAACTCACCGTTTCAGATTCGTGGCCCGCAGTATCTGGCCCGCATGGATCATGTGATCAACGACCGGCACAACCTGTTCGGACGGTTGCTGGGTGCCGAGCAGAATACGCTGGGCGGCGATCCGTTAAACGGACGTCCCCAGGTTTTGCCTG
>JAYVUQ010000449.1:0-3598 GCA_043787785.1 Bryobacteraceae bacterium | reverse complement strand
CCATCTTCAAACTCGATCTGGCCGCGAACGCCGATGGTGGCCGAACCAAAAGAGCGTTCAGTCGCGTCGAGCGCCGAGAACGCCGCCATCTGCACCATCAGCGGCGCCAAAAAGCGATGCGGCGCCACGTTGACCAGGTAGCGGTGCTGGCCATTCACTGAGATGCGCAGGGGTAACAACTTGGCCGTCCGGCCGAGTTCGCCGGCGATGGCCGCGTTACGGTCGCTGGTGATGGCCCCCATCCACTCGCGGGCGGCCGAGATCTTAAACGACGCGGTCAGGCTGGGCAACAGCGCCAACACTTCGGCCCGGGCAAACGGCAGTTCGGTATCGCCGACGGAAAGAAAGCGATGGCCGAAGGCGTAGATCTTTTTGCCATCGATCCAGGTGACGGTGCCGTCGGCCCCGGCGGTCATGTCGCCGGTCATCAGTTGGACGGAGATCATCGAGCCGGGCTCGAGAAGCTTGGGGTCGCCGACGGTGCGCGGCCGGCCGCCGCCCAAGGCTTGGCGCGGGGAGAAGCCCCAGTCGCGCAATTGGGGCGCGAACTCGTCCAGCGTGCGCTGCGTGAAGCCGGCAAAGGCCACCGGCGTCGCAATCTCTTCGAGCTGAGCATCGCCGAAGCGGACCGCCGCTCGTTGGGCGCGCGGTCCGGCGTTACTCTGGGTGCTGGCCAGGATCTCCGCCATCGGCCGAATGCCGCCAATCGCTTCCTTGGCGAAAGGGAAGGCAAAAGCCACCGCGCCAATCAGCTTGCCGTTTATCCACACGGGGCTGCCGCTCATGCCCTGCATCACACCCGTGTTCGCCAGCGGGCCACCGGACAATCGCGCCAGGATCAGGCTTTGCTTCGGGCCGCTGTTCTCCATCACCCCCAGGATCTCGACGTCGAAGTTGGCGACCGTCGTACCGGAGAATACTGTGCGTCCCACACCCTTTTGCCCGGCCTTTAGTTCACTTAGCGGAAGAACATTCGCCGTTTGCCCGTAAACCCCAGGGCACAGGTAAAGTGCAACGGCAATGATGCCGAAAAACAAGAGGCCACGCGATGAAGTGCTCACGGCCTTCATTGTGGCAGTTTTAGCGCGGCCATTTTTAGGGTCCTGGAATTGGATATGATGAAGAAACTAAATCTTATGACCAGTCCAGTACAGTCGGTCAAAACTTCGGAGGAGGCTGTCCCTGGTGCCATCCGGCCGCCCGGCCGCGAGGTACCTTGGGGACCTCTCGCGTGGTTCTTCGCCCTCGTCGCGATTTGCTACTTCCCTATGCTGCAGGCTTTAGTCGGCCAGTGGTCGAATGACGAGGACATGGGCCATGGCTTTTTTGTCCCCGCCATCGCCGCGTACATCGCCTGGCAACACCGGGACGAACTGCTGGCGACCCCATTGCAGCCCAGCTATTGGGGCATCCCTGTGCTCTTGTGGGGCGCCTTTCAACTAACCATCGGAAACCTGGCCGCTGAGCTGTTTCTGCAACGCACCGCCTTGTTGTTCACCGTGGTGGGTGCTGTTTGGCTGGTATGTGGCACGCGTATTCTCCGCATCCTTACCTTCCCGTTGGCCTTACTCATTTTCATGGTGCCGATTCCCGCCGTGATCTACAACCAGATCACCTTCCCGCTGCAAATCTTTGCCAGCACGGTCGCGGAAATGACGCTCAACCTGGTGGGAATCCCGGCGTTGCGCGAAGGCAACGTCTTGGAACTGGCGAACAATAAGCTGTCCGTCATCGAAGCGTGCAGCGGCATCCGGTCGCTGCTTTCGCTGACGTTTCTTTCCTTAGTTTACGGCTACTTTTTCGATCAAAAGGCCTGGGTGCGGCCAATCCTCTTGATCGGCGTCATCCCCATCGCCATCATCGCCAACGCGGCCCGCGTAACTATCACCGGTGTGATCTCCGAATATGACAAAGACCTGGCCCAGGGCGTCTTCCATACCTTGGAAGGTTGGGTCATCTTTATGATCGCTTTCACCCTGCTCGGCGTGCTGCACCAGACCATCAACTGGCTGTACCGTTCTGTGCAAAAGGCTCGCACGGAGCCCGTTCTTTCTTAAGCTCATTTCCAGAGGTCTCCTTCCATGAAGTTCACTCTTAGCCGGGCTGGCCAGATTCTGAGCCTGATCCTGATTGCCCAAGCGGTGGCGTTTTACGGGCTCTCCCGCGCCGAAGTCGTGCCGTCCAGCCCACCCTTGGCCGGTTTACCCAAGGTGATCGGCACCTGGACGACGGTGCAAGAAGGGGTGGTGGAAAAAGAAGTGATGGATGTGTTGAAGGCCGATGACACTCTCACCCGCACATTTGTTTCACCCAAGTACCCCGCCAACGCGGGCTTGTTCATCGCCGGCTTCCGGTCGCAGCGAAACGGCAAAGCGCCTCACTCCCCGAAGAACTGTTTGCCGGGTAGTGGTTGGGTGCAGAATGAGCAGGGCTTCGTCAAGATCGCCATCGAAGGCCGGGCCGAGCCGATCGAGATCAACCGGTATGTGGTGCAGAAGGGCGACGCCAAAAGCCTGGTGATGTATTGGTATCAATCGCGCGACCGCGTGGTGGCCAGCGAGTATAGCGCGAAGGGCTACGTCGCTTTGGATGCGATTCGCGACAATCGCACCGATTCGGCTTTGGTCCGCGTGATCGTGCCGGTGGTGAACAACGATATCGACAGCGCCATGTTAGCGGCGACAAACTTTATCCAGACCTCATACAACGCCATCCGCCGGCAACTGCCCGCGTAGCGCTACCAGCGCAATTCGGCAGGGAAGTAGCGGGCGATCAGCTCTTCGTAGTAAGGACGAAGCGCCGCCACATCCGGGCGCGAGTCGCTCTTCGTATACAGGTCAAACGGGTTGAACCGCTGCACCCAAGGCAACATCTCAGCATCGTGTTCGTTGGTGAGGTGCGCGTAGCCGCCTTCCCGATGCCACGGATAGCAGGAGTGATAACGAATCATCGCCACGCTTTCGGCAGGCAGGTAGTCACGCACCACCATGGAGAGATACTCGTCATGTCCCCACGACAGGTGCACCTTATCGAGACCCACGTGCGGTGAATAAATGCCGTTCGCCGTCTGATAGGCCGGTACATTGCCGTCCGGATTGCCCGCAAAGAATTCGGGATAGACAATCTTCGGGCTCCACGCGCAGCCGGTGGGGAAAGTGTCGCCCACCACGGCCCATTGCGGTTCACCCCATAGGCAGAGGATCTTGCCGAGGTCGTGAATCAGTCCCGTGAGCACCATCCAATCCGGCTCGCCGGCCGCGCGAATCGCTTCGGCGGTTTGTACGCAATGCTCAATCTGCGACAGGTCAGTATCCGGGTCGCTTTCGTCGACGAGCGTATTCAAATATTCGAGTGCCGCCCAAATGCCCATACGCCGACGGTCCAGCGTGCCGTACTCTTTCTTCTTCGCCAGCACGAAGTCGAGCGTCTGGTTGGTGTGGTTCTGGCGGTAAAACTCGCGCACCCCAGGGGGCGTGGCGTCTGTGTATTGCCGAAAAGCGTCTTTGGCCTTGTTGGGATCATAGCGATCCCGGACGTCATGATCCCACTCTTCAAGGGACGCCAAGGGCTGGATAATAGTAGATTCGGGCGACATACA